>JAJZFO010000042.1 GCA_021805305.1 Actinomycetes bacterium
ATGAGGACGATCTCGCCGCTCTCGGTCGCCGGGAGGAGCAGGTCCTGCTGGGATTTGTTGAACCGGTGCACCTCGTCGATGAATAATACGGTCGCCTGCCCGTGTTCACCCAGGCGTTGACGCGCTCGCTCGAGGGAGTCGCGCACGTCGCGCACCCCGCTCGTCACGGCCGACAGACTCTCGGCGGCGTAGCCGGCCCCCGACGCCACGATCCGCGCCAGGGTGGTCTTGCCGGTCCCCGCCGGTCCCCAGAAAATCATGGAGATCAGACGGCGCGCGTCCACCATTCGTCGCAGGGGCATGCCGGGTCCCACGAGGTGGTCCTGACCCACGATCTCCTCGAGGCGACGCGGGCGTAACAACTCCGCGAGGGGCGCGCTCGCGCGGCGTCGTTGCGCCATGGCCTCGTCGAAGAGTGACGTCGCTACACCTTGGGCGCGACGCGCAGTCGCAGATCACGGATCTGGCGTTCGGTGATGTCCTTGGGCGCGCCGGTCATCAAGTCGGTACCCGATTGGGTCTTGGGGAACGCGATGACCTCGCGGATGTTGTCCTCGCCCGCGAAGATGGCCACCAGTCGATCGATCCCCACCGCGAAGCCCGCGTGGGGCGGGGCGCCGTACCTGAAGGCACCCAGGAGGAAGCCGAAGCGACTGTGCGCCTCGTCCTCGCCGATGCCGAGGGCCGAGAAGATCCGCGACTGGATATCGGCGCGGTGGATACGCACCGAGCCGCTGCCCAATTCCCACCCGTTGAGTACGAGGTCGTAGGACTGCGAACGGACCCGTAGCGGATCGGTCTCGATCAGGTCCAGGTCGTCGAGGTGCGGCATGGTGAAGGGGTGGTGCGCCGACACGAGGTCGCCGTTGTCGTCGAGTCCCTCGAAGAGCGGGAATTCGGTGATCCACACGTAGTGGTGGGGCCCCTCGCTCACCGGGGGGGCACCGATCGTCAGGCGAAGGGCGCCCAAGACCTTGCACGCGGCGACGTACTCGTCGGCGACGACCAACACGAGGTCCCCGACCTGCGCGTGATCCACCGCGGCGATGGCGGCGCTCTCGTGGGCGTTGAGGAAACGCGCCAGGGGCGAATCGAGGCCCTCCGACGTGATCCGGAACCAGGCCAGGCCCTTGGCCCCGAGGGACTTGGCGTGGTCGGTCAGGGCGTCCAGGCGCGAGCGCGTGAACTCGGCGCCGCCGGGCACGCGTATCGCCTTGACCGTCGGCGCGGCGAAGGCCTTGACCTCCGTCGCGGCGAAGACCCCCGAGAGATCCTGGAGGGACATCGCGAAGCGCAGGTCGGGCTTGTCGGTGCCGAACCGGTCGAGCGCTTCGGCCCAGGTCATGGTGGCGATGGGTCCGGGGCGCTGTCCGGTCACGGCCTCGGCCGCGTCGAGGACGGCTTCGGACACGAAGGCGAAGATGTCGTCTTGGCTCACGAAGCTGGCCTCCACGTCGAGCTGCGTGAACTCGAACTGGCGATCGGCGCGCAGATCCTCGTCGCGCAGGCAGCGCGCAATTTGAAAGTACCGGTCGAAGCCGCCCACCATGAGCAGTTGCTTGGCGATCTGGGGACTCTGGGGCAGGACGTAGAACTCCCCGGGGTGCAGACGCGACGGCACCACGAACTCGCGTGCGCCCTCGGGCGTCGGCGCCCACAGCAGGGGGGTCTCCACCTCGCAGAAACCCTGGCGTTCCATGGCGTGACGCAGGGTGGCGTTCACCGTGGCGCGCAGGCGCAGGTTGCGTTGCATCTTGTCGCGGCGCAGGTCGATGTAGCGGTACTTCAGGCGCACCTGCTCGTCGACCTCGGCGCGCTCGTCGATCTGAAAGGGCGGCGCCTCCGCGGCCGAGAGGATCTCGACGCGGCAGTCCGTCAACTCCACTTCGCCGGTGCCCAGCCGCTCGTTCACGGTCCCCTCGGGTCGCAACGACACCGTGCCGGTCACCCGCAGCACGTACTCGCCGCGCACGTCGACCGACCCGTCCACCACCGCCTGCACGACGCCGGAGCGATCGCGCAGGTCGAGGAACGCGAGGTGCTCACCGTGTTCACGGCGCTTGGCCACCCATCCGCAAACGCTGATCCGCTCCCCGATCATCGTGAGGTCGACGGACCCGCAGAGCAGGTCGCGCATGCTGGTCGATTCGTAAGTATCGGTCATGGTCTCTTTACTTGTTCAGGCGCTCGCGCAAGACGGTCCACAGTTCGTCGCGGGCGACGCGTAACTGGGCCCGATCGAAATCGTCGCTTCGTAGTTCTCTAATGGTAATCTCGTCGGCCGCCACCTCCTGGGGGCCGACGAGGAGCGCCAGGGCGGCCCCGGAGCGGTCCGCCACCTTCATCTGCGACTTCATCGAGCGCCCGTCGAAACCTCGCTCGACGGCGTACCCGCGAGCGCGGAGATCATCCACGAGAACCGTCGCGACGTCGTCGCCCGTCGTATCCACCACGAAGATATCGATAGTGCGGTTGATCAGGTTGCCCGTGAGGCCCTCGGCCTCGCGGGCGAGCAGGAGGCGCTCGATGCCCGAGCCGAATCCCACGCCACCCACCGGCTTGCCACCGAGTTGCTCGCTGAGTCCGTCGTAACGCCCACCCCCGCCGATCGCGTTTTGGGCGTTGCCCAGGGCGTCGGCCACGAACTCAAAGGTGGTGCGCGTGTAGTAGTCGAAACCGCGTACCAGACGAGGTTCCAGGGTGGAGTCGATACCCAGGTCGCTCAGCGCGGAACGAACCGCGGCGAAGTGTGCGGCGCAGTCGGCGCAGAGAAAATCCGGGAGGAGGGGGCCGTCGTTGATGACGCCGATGCACGCGTCGCGCTTGCAATCGAGAACGCGCAGCGGGTTCTGCGACCACGTCGTGGCGTGCTCGTCGCAGAGTTGCGAGCGGTGTTCCTCGAGGTGCGCGCGCAGGACCGCGACGTAGCGAGCGCGACACTCCACGTGCCCCATGGAGTTGAGCAGCAGGCGAATGCGCGTGAGTCCGAGGGCCTGGTAGAAACGCCACGCCAGCGTGATTACCTCCACGTCCAGGGCCGGATCGTCACTGCCAATCGCCTCGACGCCGAGTTGGTGGTGCTGGCGGTAGCGGCCCGCCTGGGGGCGTTCGTAGCGAAACGCCGGCGTCACGTACCAGGCCTTGTAGGGCGTGGTGGGCTGGTGCTGGACGAAGGCGCGCACGACCGAGGCGGTTCCCTCGGGGCGCAGTGCGTAGGTGCGCTCACCCCGGTCCTGGAACACGTACATCTCCTTGGTCGCGACGTCGCTGTGTTCCCCGATGCCGCGGTTGAAGACCCCGATCTCTTCGAACATCGGGGTGAGCGCGAGTGTGAAACCGTAGCGGTAGGCGAAGTCGGCGAACGTCGCGATCAAGCCCTCCCACAGCGCTGACTGCGGGGCGAGGACGTCGTGGGTACCCACCGGGGCCCGGAAGCTGGCGCTCATGAACTCTTGTGGTGCCCGGGGATCTGGCGGAACGCGTCGAAGACGCCGTCGACCGATTTGAGCGAGGCCAGCAGGCTCGTGAGGTGGCTGGGATCGGCGAGTTCCACGTCGAAGAGCATCCGCACGATGCGTGAGCCCGACGTGGCGGTGGAGCTCGAGATGATGTTGAGGTGGTACTCCGCCACCACCTTGGATACGTCGAGCAGCAGCCGCGCGCGGTCGAAGGCCATGACCTCGAGCGCCACGCGATACTGACCGTGGGTGGCCCCGTCCCACTCGACGTCGATGATGCGCTCGCCCAAGCGGTGGGCCAACGCCACGGCGTTGGAGCAGTCATCGCGGTGCACCGACACCCCGCGACCCTGCGTGATGAAGCCCATGATGGAGTCGCCGGGCACGGGTGAGCAACAGCGGGCCAGGTGGATCATCACGTCGTCGAGGCCCTCGACGTAGACCCCGGCGCTGCGGCGCGTCGTGCGGCTCGTGCGCGGTACCCGGGTGACGGTGGTCGGCAACTGCTCGGCCTCGCCGCCGTGCAGTTCGCGGTCGAGTCGCTGCACGACCGCCAACGCCGAGATCTGGTGTGAGTCGATCGCCATGAAGAGCGCGTCGAGGTTGTCCAGGTTCAGCGACACGATCACCGCCTCGAGGGCGCTCGAGGACATGGAGGTAGCGATGGGCAGCCCCTCGCGTCGCAGGGCCTTGATGAGTTCCTCGCGCCCCCCCTCGATGGCGTCGTCGCGTCGCTCGCGCTGGAACCACTGGCGGATCTTGGACCGGGCGCGCGAGGACTGCGCGAAGTTCAGCCAGTCCCGCGAGGGCCCCGCGGAAGCGTTCTTGCTGGTCACGATCTCTACCACGTCGGCCGAGTGCAAGACCGTCTCGAGGGGCACGAGACGTCCGTTCACCTTCGCGCCGACGCAGTGGTGGCCCACCTCGGTGTGCACCGCGTACGCGAAGTCGATGGTGGTGGCGCCCTCCACGAGGGCGACGACGCGGCCCTTGGGCGTGAAGACGTACACCTCGTCTTGTCCGAGGTCCAACTTGAGCGCTTCGAGGAACGCGATGGGGTCGGGCTCCTCCTCGTGCACGTCGGCCAGGCGCTGCATCCACTGGATCTCCTGGTTCGACGCCCCCTCCTTGTAGCTCCAGTGCGCCGCGACGCCGAACTCCGCGCGCCGGTGCATCTCGTGGGTGCGTACCTGGACTTCGACGGATTTCCCCTTCGGTCCGATCACGGTGGTGTGCAGCGACTGGTACAGGTTGAACTTGGGCGAATTGATGTAGTCCTTGAAACGTCCGGGCACCGGTGACCAGAGGGCGTGGATGGCGCCCAGGACGGCCCAGCAGTCGCGGTCGTCGTCGACGATGACGCGCAGTCCCACCAGGTCGTAGATTTCGTCGAACTCCTTGCCCCCGACCACCATCTTCTCGTAGATGCTCCAGAGGTGCTTCGGTCGTCCCGTCACCTCGGCCACGAGTCCGAAGGCGCGCAACTTCTCGATCAACACGCCCATGACGTCGACGAGATACGCTTCGCGCTCGGGCTGGCGCGCGGCGACCATCTGTTCGATCTCGGCGTATCGCTTGGGGTGCAACGTCGCGAAGCTCAAGTCCTCGAGTTGCCACTTGACCTGCTGGACACCGAGGCGGTGCGCCAGCGGTGCGTAGACGTCGAGGGTCTCCTGGGCGATGGCGCGCTGACGGTGCATGGGCATCACCGAGATCGTGCGCATGTTGTGCAGGCGATCGGCGAGTTTGATCAAGAGGACCCGCCAGTCCTGCGCCATGGCGATAAACATCTTGCGGATAGTCGCGGCCTGCTGGGCTTCCTTGGAGTCGAACTCCAGACGGTCCAACTTGGTCACCCCGTCCACGACCGCCGCGACCTTCTCGCCGAACTCACCGATCAACCACTCGTTGGTCACCCCGGTGTCCTCGACGGCGTCGTGCAAGAGGGCGGCGGCGATGGTCATCTCGTCCAGGCCCAGGTCGGCGGTGATGTCGGCGACCGCGATGGGGTGGGTCACGTAGGGTTCGCCCGTGCGTCGCAATTGACCCTCGTGCGCGTTGATGGCCACGATGCCCGCTCGCCGGATGAGCGCGACGTCCCCGTCCTCGTGGTGCTCGAGAAACCGCGCGACGAGGCGTTCGACCGAACCCTCGAGGGCCGGATCGACGGTCGACCGCGACGTCAGGCTGAGCATCACTTCAGCCTAGGGGTCAACGGCGCTTCGGTTTGCGAGCTCGGGGCGTGACGGTGGACATCGGGCGGCGCGTGCCCGCGCCCGTGCGCTGGGTCGGATCGCTGCCCAGCATCGCGGCCGCGCGCGGTGACAGGGTCACGTGCTCGCTGCGAGCGACCCGGGCGGCCAACTCGCGGTAGCGCGGTTCGCGCTCCTTCATCCAGGCCAGGAGCGGACTCGCGATGAATATCGACGAATAGGCCCCACTCATCAGTCCCACGAAGAGCGCGAGGCCGTAGTTCTGCAACGTCGTGGCGCCCAGGATGTAGGCCCCCACCACCAAAACGGCCAGTACCGGCAAGATCGCGACGAGCGAGGTGTTGATCGAACGCGCCAGCGTCTGGTTCATCGAGAGATTCACCATGTCGCCGTAGGTCATGGTGCCGCTCTTCAAGATCGCGTTCGCGCTGCTCGCGTTGTCGCGCACGCGGTCAAAGACCACCACCGTGTCGTAGAGCGAGTACCCCAGAATCGTCAACAGCGCGATGACCGTGTCGGGGGTGATCTGGAATCCGAAGAGCGAGTACACCCCCACCGTGACCAGGAGGTCGTGGATCATGGCGATGAAGGCGGCGACGGCCATCTTGGGTTCGAAACGGATCGAGATGTAGAGCACGACGGCCAGGAAGAAGATGATCAACGCCTCGAGGGCTCGATTCGTGATCTGCCCGCCCCAGGTGGGTCCGACGTTGGACGTTGACACCTGATTCGCCGACTTGCCCGCCTCGCGGGCCATCGCGGTGGTGACCGCGCCGGTGATCTGCGCCTGGACCGCGGTGGAGTCGTTGTTAAGGTCCGCGGTCACCTGGTAGGTCTGGGAGCCCAACTTCTCGACGGTGGGATTGGACAGGCCCGCCTTGGTCACGGCGGCCGTCATGGAGGAGACCGACGAGTGCGGCGCGAGGACTTCCCAGGAACTCCCCCCCTTAAAGTCGATGCCCAGGTTGAAGCCGCGCACGCTGAGGGAGCCCAGTCCCACCAAGATCACGACGAGCGAGGCGATGAACCAGATCCTCTTGCGCCCCACGAAGTCGATGGTGGTGAGGCCCTGGTAGAGCCGGCCGAAGCGTCCGGGCGTCGCCAGCGTCCCGGGCGCGTCGTTCAATTTCACGTCACTCATGGTTTCCTCCGGCGTTCATCCCCGCGGCCATCGACAACTTTGACGTGCCCTGGTTATCGCGTCGGCCCAGCAGGATCACCAGGGGACGGGTGAAGTACCACGTGATCAAGATGTCCATCAGCGTCGAGAGTCCGAGGAAGAAGGCGAACCCTCGTACGTCGCCGACGGCGATGAGGTACAACAAGACGGCCGCGAGGAGGCTCACCGTGTCGGCGGCCAAGACGGTGCGCCAGGCCGACTTGAAGCCACGGTCGACCGACGTGCGCACCGTGCGCCCGGAGCGCGCCTCGTCCTTTAATCGTTCGAAGTACACGATGTAACTGTCGACGGTGATACCAATGGACACAATCAGGCCGGTGACCCCGGCCAGCGAGAACGTGGGGGCGAAGGCCGTATGACCGAGGGCCGAGATGATGGCCCACAGTAGGGCGGCGGTCACGCCCAGTCCGAGCAGGATGACCAGTCCGAGGGCGCGGTAGTACAAGATGACGTAGATCAACACGAGCGCGAGGCCCGCCAGACCGGCGCCCAGTCCCGCGACCAGCGCGCTGTGGCCCAGGGTCGGCGATACCGTCTGGGTGGTGAGGGGCTGCAGGCGAACCGGGAGTGCGCCGAACTCCATGGCGATGGCGAGGTTCTGGGCCGACGCCTGGGTGAAGTTCCCCGAGATCTGACCCTGTCCCCCGAAACTGGTGAAGGTGGTCGACGCCGGCAAGATCAAGGGCGCCGATTGGATGACGCCGTCGAGTTCGATGGCGACCTCCTGGTGGAAGTTGGCCTTGGCGACGGCGTCCCACGCCGGACTTCCCGCGCCGGTCAGCGTATAGCTCACGACCCATTGACCAATGGTGTCCTGGGTCGCGAAGGCCTTGCCGATGGCCTGGCCGGTCAACTCCGCGGGACTGAGGAGCCAGCGGTCGGTGCGGGGCGCGCCCAACTGGGGCAGAATGACCGGCTTGGAGGCCACGTCGTCGGCCGGGCTGGTGGTGGCGATGTTCGCGAACGACGGATCGACTCCGATGGTCGAGTTGTAGCTGTACCCGTTGACCGAGTTGTTCGGCGTCACGGCGAGATTGGCGGCGGTCAGCGCGTAGGCCGGTCCGCACGAGGGCATCGTGTGGTTGCCGATGGGTCGGGCGGTCTTGGCGGCCGGCGCCACCTGGCACAGGACGGTACGGAAGAACAACTGCGCGGTCTGGCCGATCTCGTGCAGGATGTTCTGGGCGTCCTTCACGCCCGGGGCGCTCACCACGACGTTCTTGCCCTGGACGTTCACCTGAGCGCCCGAGACGCCCAATCCGTTGATGCGACTGTTGAGGATGGTCACGACTTCGTTCAATTGTGCCTGCGTGGCGGGCGTCGTGGGTTTGTAGACGACCGAGAGGCCGCCCGCCAGGTCCAAGCCCAGTTTGGGTCCCCAGCCGAGCGACAGGGTGGTCACGAGTGAACCGAATCCAATCACCAATGTCAAGATGAGACTGACGATCAGTGACTTACGCGATACTGCCGGCGCCGCCATTACTTGTCATCACCCTCGGTCGTGTGCTCGTCGTGCTCCGGCTCACCCGCGGGCTCGCTGGACGCGACGACGTGCTTTCCCGCGATGGCCGATGGGATGAACTCGATCTCCACGCCGCTCTCGGTGCGCAGGGTCACGGAGTTCTCGTCGCGGCGAACGACCGTTCCGATCATCCCGCCGATGGTGCGCGCCTGCTCGCCGATCTCCACCTGACGGCCCTGCTGGCGCGCCGCCTTCTGCTTGCGACTACGCGGACGGAGGTAGAAGAAGTAGAGACCACCGAAGACAATCACGTAGATGATGATGATGAGCGGACTGCCCGAGCTCTTGGATGCAGCGAACAACATGGAAATATCCTCCGTCAATAGACCAAAGAAACCCTAGTCGCTCGACGGACCCGCGCTAGATCAATCCCCCGCCGGGTCGCGCGACGCGCAGGTGCGCGTAGGCCTTTTCGGTGGCCACGCGACCGCGGGGGGTGCGGATCAGGAAACCCTCGCGCAACAGGTACGGTTCGTAGGCGTCCTCGATCGTCGTCGGTTCCTCGCCGCTGGCGTGCGCGAGCGTGGTGAGGCCCACCGGCGACTGGGCGAATTGTTGACACAGCAGGCCGAGGATCCGTCGGTCAATCTTGTCGAGGCCGTAGTCGTCGACCCCGAACAGAGTCAAGGCGTCGGCCGCGAGTTCCTCGTCGACGGTGGCCGCCGCGCGCACCGAGGCGACGTCGCGCACTCGCCGCAAGAGACGGTTCGCGATGCGCGGGGTGCCCCGTGAACGCCGCGCGATCACTCCCGCGGCATCGTCGAGGAGGCGGACCCCGAGCAGGCCCGCCGATCGCGCCACGATGAGGCGAAGCTCGTCGCGTTCGTAGAGATCGAGTTGACCCACGAAGCCGAATCGGTCGCGCAGGGGGGCGGCGACCAGTCCCGTACGGGTGGTGGCACCCACCAACGTGAACGTGGGCAAGTCGAGTCGGATCGAACGCGCCGAGGGACCCCGGCCGATCATGACGTCCAGACGCCGGTCCTCCATCGCGGGGTACAGGATCTCCTCCACCGTGCGCGGGAGGCGGTGGATCTCGTCGATGAAGAGGACCTCGCCGTCGTGCAGGTCCGTCAGCAGGGCCACCAGGTCTCCCGGTCGCGCCAGCACCGGTCCCGAGGTGACGCGCAGGTTCGCCCCCATCTCGTGGGCGACGATGCTCGCGAGGGACGTCTTGCCCAGGCCCGGCGGCCCCGCGAAGAGGAGGTGGTCCGAACTCTGTCCTCGCGTGCGCGCAGACCCCAGCACGATGGCGAGGTGTCCCACCAACTCCCGCTGACCCACGAACTCCCCCAGGGAGGACGGCCGCAGGGTGACGTCGGCGGAGCGATCCCCTTCGCCGGCGAAGGGCGTCACGACGTGGTCAGTGGCACTGATCAGGGACGTCACGTCGGCGTCACGTCGGGTCATCGTCGACCCAGCAATTGCAGCGCCGTTCGCAGCGCCGCCGAATCACCGTCGGGAAGTTCGACGCCGTCGAGTGCCTCGCGGATCTCCGTGACCGCGTAGCCCAGGGAACGCAGCGCCTCTTCGACGTCGCTCGGGCGCCCGCGCGCGCTCGCCACGTCGGGCGCGGGCGCGTCGACGAGCTTGCCCTTGAGTTCGAGCACGATGCGACTGGCCGTCTTGGTGCCGACCCCGGGGATCTGCGAGATGCGCTTGACGTCGCCGCTCTCGATGGCGTCGCGCAATTGCGGCGTCGACATGGTGCGCAGGGCCGCCAGGGCCGTCGCGGGGCCCACGTGGGGTGTCACCAACAACGTGGTGAAGAGTTCGCGGTCCGCTGGTGAGACGAACCCGAAGAGGACGATGGCGTCGGCGCGGACCTGGGTGTGGATGAAGAGTTCGACCTCGTCCCCGAGCGCGAGGTCACTGGCGGTGGCGAGCTGGACCTCGTAGCCCACCCCGTTGACGTCGATCAGTGCGGGTCCGTCGGGGGGCGAGAGCATCACCCGACCCCGGAGCCAGCCGATCATGGCGTCGCCACCAGTCGTTGTTCGACGCGTTCGGTCACGAAGTACGTGATCGCGAGGCCGAGCGCGTCCGCCGCGTCCGCCGGTTCGGGGATCTGGCGCAACCCGCAGAGCTGCGCCACCATCGATTGCACTTGCGCCTTGGAGGCCGCACCGTAGCCGGTGACGGCCATCTTGACCTGCTGGGCCGTGAATTGACGCAGCCGCGCCCCCCGCGCCCCCGCTACCCCGATCGCGATGCCGCTGGCTTGCGCCACCGGTATCGCCGTGCGGGCGTTGCGCTGGAAGAAGACTCGCTCCACGACCACCGCGTCCGGACGCGTCTCCTCCATCAGGGCCGTCAAGTCACGGTGCAACTGGGACAGGCGCATCTCGACCGCGAGGTGCGCGTCCGTCTCCAGGACTCCGGCACTCACCGCCCGAAAGGATTCGGTACCTTGAAAAGACCCCTCGATCAGTCCGAAGCCACACCGCGTCAATCCGGGGTCGATACCGAGTACGAACATGTGTTCGATTGTAACGCGCCGTAACCGCGGCGACGAGGATTACTCCTCGAAGTTGGCCAGGATCTCGTCGGAGATGTCGAAGTTGGCGTAGACGTTCTGCACGTCGTCGTGGTCGTCGATCGCGTCCATGAGGCGTAGGACTTTCTTGGCCTCACCCTCGTCCTCGACGGGGATCAGATTCTGGGGCACCAGGGTCAGGTCGGCACTGACGACGCTCAGTCCGAACTTCTCGAGGGCGTCACGCACCATGCCCACCTCGTGGGGTTCGGTGGTGACGACGAAGTTGTCGCCCTGGGCACTGAAGTTCTCGCCCCCGGCTTCGAGTACCCACTCCAGCAACTGGTCCTCGTCGAGGGGGCCCTTCACCTCGACCAGGCCCTTGCGGTCGAACTGCCAGGACACCGCCCCCGGTTCGGCGATGGTTCCGCCGTTCTTGGAGAGCAGGTGTTTGATCTCGGCGCTCGTGCGGTTGCGGTTGTCGGTCAGGGTCTCGATGATGATGGCCACGCCCCCCGGGGCGTACCCCTCGTAGGAGATGGCCTCGTAGCGGACGCCGTCGAGCTCGCCCGTGCCACGCTTGATCGCGCGCTCAATGGTGTCGATCGGCACCGACGCCTCGCGGGCCTTTTGAAACATCGTGCGCAGGCTCGCGTTCGCGTTGGGGTCACCGCCGCCCTCGCGGGCCGCCACCTCCACCTGACGAATGAGTTTGGCGAACACCTTGGCGCGCGCGCTGTCTTTGGCACCCTTGCGGTGCTTCGTGGTTGCCCACTTCGAATGGCCGGACATCGTTCCTCCTGCCCCTACTTGGGCGTATTTATCGTAACGCTTCTTGTAACGCGTCGAGGAACAGTCCGTGGACCACGAGGTCACTGGTGAGTTCGGGATGAAAGGAACAACCCCAGGCGGCGCCTTGGCGCACGAGGACCGGGTGTGCGCCGTCGCCGTGATCGTGCGTGGCGATGACGCTCACCCCCTCGCCCCAGTCCACGATGCGTGGCGCGCGGATGAACACGCCGGGCACCACGCCGCGGTCGACGACGGTGACCGACGTCTCGAAGCTCGCCACCTGGCGGCCGTAGCCGTTGCGGCGCACCGTGACGTCGAGCGCTGAGAAACTCCACTGGTCGGCTCGCCCGTCGAGCACGTCGCGGGCCAACATGATCAAACCGGCGCACGTGCCAAAGACTGGGAAATTACCGTTGATCAGGGTCTGAAGTGGCTCTCGCAGCTCCGAGGTGACCAGGAGGTGGCTGATTGCGGTGGACTCCCCACCGGGGATGATTAACGCGTCGAGACCCGTGAGGTCATCGCGGCGTCGCACTCGCCGGGGCGTCGCCCCGAGTTTCTCCAGTGTCGCCTCGTGTTCACGCACGTCGCCCTGGAGGGCCAGGACACCTACGGTGCGCACTACCAACCGCGTTCGGCGAGCCGCTGCTCCAGGGTCGCGGTTTCGGCACCCACCATCGCGGCCCCCAAGCCCGTGGAGACCTTGGCCACGATGCCGGCGTCGAGGTAGTGCGTCGTCGCCTCGACAATGGCCTTGGCCATGCGCGTCGGGTCCTCGCTCTTGAAGATACCCGAACCCACGAAGACGGCTTCGGCCCCCAATTGCAAGACGAGCGCCGCGTCCGCCGGCGTCGAAATACCACCCGCGCAGAACAGGGGCACGGGCAGTTTTCCGGTCGCGGCCACCTCCTGGACGAGTCCGATCGGCGCTTGGAGGTCCTTGGCGAGCGCGTACAGCTCCGCGGGGTCGGCACTCGCCAGGCGGCGCATTTGGGCATTGATGGTTCGCAGGTGGCGCACCGCCTCCACGACGTTACCCGTGCCGGCTTCGCCCTTGGAACGGATCAGGCACGCGCCCTCGGCGATGCGACGCAGGGCTTCGCCCAAGTTGGTGGCCCCGCAGACGAAGGGCACGGTGAAGTCCCACTTGTCGATGTGGTTCTCCTCGTCCGCCGGGGTCAGGACTTCGGACTCGTCGATGTAGTCGACGTCGAGGGCCTGCAGGATCTGCGCTTCGGCGAAGTGACCGATACGCGCCTTCGCCATCACCGGGATGGTGACGCACGCTTGAATCTCTTGAATCATCTGGGGGTCGCTCATGCGCGCCACTCCCCCGTCGCGGCGAATGTCCGAGGGCACCCGCTCCAGGGCCATCACCGCGACCGCGCCCGAATCCTCCGCGATCTTGGCCTGTTCGGGGTTGACGACGTCCATGATGACGCCGCCGCGCAACATGTCGGCGAGGCCACGCTTAACGAGGGTCGAACCGACGGTCGAGGGAGTGAGGGCTGAATTCATGCCCCCAGCCTAATAGAGTGCCTGACCTACCACTCCTCGAGGGCCAGGGCGCGCAGTTCCACGTCGTCGAGGTCGCTCAGGTCCGTCGCCGACCGGTCGCTCCACACGTTGAACCAGATGAAACGCCACTGGTCGTAGCCACTCGAGGTGAAGAAGGACGCCGCGGGCACCGCCTGACGTTCGCAGCGCCGCAGGGCGCTCGCGATTCCCAGCGGGTACCGAATGGCGGCGGCGGCGACCTCGTCGGCCCGATAGGTCAGTCCGGGTCCGGCCAGCTCGCGTCGTTGCGCCAGGGGGCCGCTCACGACGGCGGCGTAGCACTCGCGCTCGAGGATGCCCAGACGCTGGCGGGCCAGACAGTGCGCCACCACGCCCTCAATCTCGATCAACTCGAAATCGCGCATCATGGCGCTCGTCACGAAGAGCGCGTAACCCGACGCGTTCGGAACCAGGGCCGCGTTGTACCCGGGGTCGTTGATGATGAACGCCCGCACGGTATCGACACCGAAGGTGGCCGCGAGCCGGTCGATCACCGTGATGAGGCGCTGGTGATCCTTGGACGTGCCACCGGGTTCGAAGGCCGCCTCGACGAGGGACCCGAGCGTGGCCCCGCGACGTTGCGCGGACGAGAAGAAGCGGCGCACGTCCAGCACGACGCCCGCCGCCACGACGACGCCCAGGATCGCCCACCACGGTGACGCGAGGGTCCCGATGAGGAGGGCGAGGACGATCACCGCACCGACCGCCATCTCGAGGCGCTTGCGTCGCATTCCGTAGTGGCGCAGGGCCTGGTGATGCGTGGCGCGCTCCTCGGGCGACGGCGAATAGGGACTCTGCCACGTCGGGTCCAGGACCGCTTCGACGTGTCGCGGGCCGCGCTGGCGCGACGACGAGGGTCGTCGCGAACGATTACGTTGCTGGGTGGCCATACCTAAGGCTACCCCAGGGCCCCAAAGTGTTGACGGGCACCCTGGTAGACGTCGAGGTACTCGTCGACCAGTCGCGCCATGGACCAGTTCTCGGCGTGCTCGCGCGCGGGCGCGGGATCCCAGCGCGGGGTATCGAGTACTCGCGTGATGGCGCCCTCGAGGCTCACGGGGTCGCCGGGTGTGAACAGTTCGGCGTACTGTCCCGCCGCGTCGCGGTAGCCCGGGATGTCGCTGGCGACGACGGGCGTCTCGCTGGCCATCGCCTCGAGCAATATCAATCCGAAGGATTCGCCGCGCGTGGCCGGCGCCACCACTAGGTCCGCGCGTCGGTACCACCGGCGCTTCTCGGCGTCCGCGACGGCCCCGAGGAACACGACGTCGACGCCGGGACCCGCGGCGGTCTCCAGGGACGAGCGCTGGGGCCCGTCACCGATGACGACCAGGCGCCACGAGCCGACTCCTCGGTCGTTGTGGGCCCGTAGCGCCGCGATCGCGGTGGCCACACCCTTGCGTTCTTCCAGTCGACCCACCACGACCAGGGTCGGCACCGCCTGCCGCTCACGCGCGAATTCGACGAAGCGCGCGGTCTCGAATCCGTTGAAGAGGACGGTGGTCCTCGCGCCACACGACGCGTGCGCGGTGGCGGCGGCCTCGGGTGACACCGCCACGCAGGCGTCGAGGTGGCGAACCCAGCGCCGCAGGAGGGGCGCCGCCAGCGACACCGCCGGACCTCCTCCGCTGCGGTGAAAGGTCCCCACGGCGGCCGCGCGGTGTTGACGCAGCGTTCGCCAGCCCACCCGGGGTGCGAAGGGTTCGTGAAAGTGCACGACCTGAGGATCGAAGAGAGCGATCCGCGCCGTCGCCTCGCGCGCGGCGCCCGGCGAGAGCGTCAGCGGCGCGCGCGACCCGTTGGCGGGCACCCGCACGAGCCGACCGAGGCGCTCGACGCGCGCGGGGGTGTCGTAGCGGGAGCGGTCCCGTTCGTCGGGGGCCACGATCTGTACGAGGACGCCCCGGCGCGCCAGCTCCCGACTCATCGACAGGACCTG
>JAJZFO010000216.1 GCA_021805305.1 Actinomycetes bacterium
ATCGATCGGCACGCCGGGCCCTGCTCAAGGAGCGGCTCATCGACTATCGCACCAACGTCGTGGAGTGCGACGAGGGGGCGCTGGCGGCGACCATCGAGGCGCTGCTTCTCGCGCGTGCAAGCACGTCCGTGGCCACCCCCGCGGACCTCCCGCCGCAGTGGCTCGACGCGGTGTCGGCGACGATCCGCAGTGACGAGCCGCGTCTGAGCGTGGATGACCTCGACGCGATCGACGCCACCGTGTCGGGGTGCGCCCTCGCCATCGCCCAGACCGGCACCATCGTCCTTGACTCGGGCGCGCGCCAGGGTCGTCGGGCGCTCTCGCTGGTCCCCGACCACCTCATCGTCGTCATCCTCGACGAGCAGATCGTCGAGCTGGTCCCCGAAGGCGTGGCCCGCCTCTCCCCGGACAGCGCCCAGACGTGGATCTCGGGGCCGTCGGCGACGTCGGACATCGAGCTCGAACGGATCGAAGGGGTCCACGGGCCGCGGACCCTCGACGTGGTCCTCGTCACCCCGCGCTCGTCGTAACGTCACTCAGGAACCATCGGCCGCGTCGACCGTTAGATTGGAATCGACTGGATCGTCGCGTGTCGTCGACGGCCCGCAGGTGAGCCGAGGGAGCGAGGAGATTCGTGGTGAGAATTCGCAAGGCAAAGTTGATGGCCATCGTCGCGGGGGCGTCCCTGGGACTCTCGGCGTGCAGTGTTCCCGTCGCGCTGTCCGACACCAACGCCACCCTGGGGGCGAGCCAGTTCCTTCAGGTCCACCTGACGGCCAACCTCTTCGCCCACGGCGCCTCGGCGGCCAAGGTCATCAAGGTGCTGAAGAAGCTGAACTTCGACCTCAACTACCAGAGCGCCAACGGCGCCCCTCTGGGTACCGCCCTCAATTCCGCCCGCAGTGAACTCATCATCTCGAACGGGACGGAGAGGGTCGCGACCATCGTCGACGTCAACTCCAACGAGTACCTCAACGTCAACATCCCCTCGTTGGCCCGCATTCCCGGGCTGGGTCTGAGCGCGGCGAAGTTGGCGCCGGTGAACCTCCTCCTGGGTGGCCGCTGGATCGAGTTCCCGCACAGCCTCATCGCCAAGTACGAGACCTCGACGTTGCACCTGAAGCCGACCGGGGCCCTCGCCGCCAAGAACGAGATCCAGCTGGTCGACGCGGTGGTGTCCTTCTTCGCGAAGCAGCCCACGACGACGACCGCCAATGGGTTCACCCAGAGCGGCACCCTCGCGTCCCTGGTGAACGCGCTGACGCCCCTGCTCAAGAGCACCGTCGCGACGCCCATCACCAAGCCCATCACGACGACGGCGGCGAAGGGGAGTTACAAGTTGGCGGTCACGATGAACGGCAACGTCGCGACCACCGCTTCCTTGGCCGTCACCGCACCCAACGGGAAGTACGGTGACGCGACGCTCACGCTGACGGGAACCTTCGCCCGGGCCAACGTGCCCGTCAGTACGCCCACTGGAGCGCTCGTGATCACCAATTCACTGATCAAGCAGTTGAGCGGTGGCGCCGGAGGACTACTCGGCGGCTCTCTGGGCTGATCCGCGCCGCGCTCGCCCCGTCAGGGTGAGGCGTCACACGGCGCTCACCGCGGCGGCGAGGTCAGCGCGCGCAGCCGGGACTCCGCCCGGTCCCAGAGAGGGAGATCCTCCTGGACGGGCTCGTAGCGGGTGGTCGCGAAGGACGCGGCGACGCGGCGACGCATGTCACCCAGGTCGTCCTCGAGGACGCCCAGACCCCGGAACTGCAGGAGGGCGTTGCCGATCGCGGCGGCCTCGACGGGACCGGCGTGGACGCGCACGCCCAACGCGTCGGCCGTCAGTTGACACAGCGCGTCATTGAGGGCTCCGCCGCCCACGATGTGCACGACGTCGACGCGAACACCCGTGACCCTCGAGATGCCGCGGATCGCGCGGCGATACGCCAACGCGAGGGAATCGATGATGCAGCGGGCGAACTCGGGGGCGCTGACGGGGACCTCACTGCGCGTGAGCGCGCACTGCGCGGCGAGGCGACCCCTCATGTCACCGGTCCCGAGCAGCTCGTGGCTCTCGGCGTCGATGAGGAACCTTCGTGGGGCGATGGCCATCGCCTCACGCGTCAAGGTGGCGGCGTCGTAGTCCTGCCCCTCCAGGGCGAACTCGCGGATCACCTCCTGCAGGAGCCAGAAGCCCATCACGTTGCGCAGGAAGCGCGTGCGCCCGAAGGCGCCGAGCTCGTTGGTGTAGCCCTCGACGAACGCCGAGTGCTCGATGAGCGGCTCGTCGATCTCGACGCCCACCAGGGACCAGGTGCCCGACGACACGTAGGCGAAGTTCGGGCCAGTCGCCGGCACGGCCACCACGGCCGACGCCGTGTCGTGCGAGGCGACGGCGATGACCCGGGTGTCGCGCGACACGCCCGCCGCCACCGCGGAGGGCCTGGTCACCCCGCCGAGCACCCGGCCTGGTTCGATAAGGCGACCCACGAGTCGGCGAGGCACTCCGAAGAGCTCGAAGAGCTCGTCGTCCCACTGGTGATGACGGTCCAGCAACTGCGTGGTCGAGGCGTTGGTCACCTCCCAGGCCCGCACGCCCGACAGCAGGTAGTTGACGAGGTCGGGGATGAGGAGGAGACACTCCGCCCGACTCAGGGTCGACCCGTCGGCGACCAGTTGGAACAAGGTGTTGAAGGTCAGGAGCGCGATCCCGCTGCGCTGATAGATCGCCCACGGGTCCATCTGGGTCGTGACCGCGGCGAAGGCGGCGTCGCTACGCGGGTCGCGATGGTGCGCGGGGGCGCGTAGCAGTGCCCCCCGAGCGTCGAGCAGTCCGTAGTCGACGGCCCAGGAGTCCACGCCGACCGAGGAGAGGACGAGGCCCCGACTCGCGGCCGCCCGGGTCGCCGCGCCCAGGCCCCGGTCGATCTCGGACATCAGGTACTCGATGTCCCAGGAGAAGACGCCCCCGACATCGTGGCCGCCGTTGGCGAACCTCGCCACCTGCTCGACCTCCAAGCGGCCGTCCGTCAACGTCACGAGCAGCACGCGCCCGCTGGACGCGCCAAGGTCGACCGCGGCGACCGCGGCGGGTTGCGTCGACACGACTCAGCGCAGGAAGGCGGCGGCCACGCCCGAGTCCACCGGGATGTGCGCCCCCGTCGTGAGGGCGAGATCGCCTCCCAGGAGGGCGAACACCGCGTCGGCGATGCTCTCGGGTAGCACCTCGCGCTTGAGCAGCGTGCGCCCGGCGTAGTACGCGCCGAGGTCCTCCTCCTTCACCCCGTAGACGGCGGCGCGCTGGGCACCCCATCCGCCGGCGAAGATCTTGGACCCGCGCACGACGCCATCGGGGTTCACCCCGTTGACGCGGATGCCCAACTCGCCCAACTCCGCGGCCAACAGCCTCACTTGGTGGGCCTGATCGGCCTTGGCCGACCCGTAGGCGACGTTGTTGGGTCCGGCGAAGACGGCGTTCTTCGACACGACGTAGACGATGTCGCCGCCCATCCGCTGATCGCGCATGACCTTGACCGCGGCCTGCGCCGCCAGGAACGAGCCCTTGGCCATGACGTCGTGCTGCAGGTCCCAGTCCTGTTCGCTGGTCTCGAGCAGTGACTTCGAGATCGAGAGTCCCGCGTTGTTGATCAGGATGTCCACGCCGCCGAAGGCCAGCACCGCCTCGTCGACGGCACCCTGGACCGCCGCCTTG
>JAJZFO010000096.1 GCA_021805305.1 Actinomycetes bacterium
CGTGGAGCACGACGGTGTCTTCGTGGGCGAAGTGGGTCTTAGTCAGGTGAGTGCGGCGCACCGCGGCTACGAGATTGGCTACGTCTTCTTGCCCGAGTTTCGGGGCCTGGGCTTCGCCACCGAGGCAACGCGTACGCTGGTCGACGTCGCGTTCAAGACCCTCGACGCGCACCGCGTGGTGGCGCGTCTGGACGCGCGCAACGACGATTCGCGGCGCCTCCTCGAGCGCGTCGGCATGCGTCGTGAGGCGTATTTTGTGCAGAACGAATTCGTCAAGGGCGAGTGGACCGACGAGATCGTTTTCGCCGTGCTCGAACACGAGTGGGCGCCGCCGCACGCGCCCGAGAACTAGTGGTCGCGGGTTCGCCAGTAGGGTGCCCCCGTCTCGACGCGCGCCAGGGTGGAGTGGACCGTGCCGAAGCGGCCGTCGTTGGTGCGCCACGAGTCGTAGGCCGCGTCGATCTCGGCGCGCGTGCGCGCCACGAAGTTCCACCACATGAAGATCCTCTGCTCCAGGGGCACGCCGCCGAGAAGAATCACCGTCGACGAGGTCCTCGCGAGCATGGTGAGTTCGTCACGCCCGGGGCGAAGATAGGCCATCGTGCCGGGACCGAGTTCGCGACCCTCGAGTTGCACCAGACCGTCGAGCACGATCGCGCCGTACTCGTACGTGGTTTGCAGGGGGAGCTGCATCGTCCCCTGGACGCGTAGGTCGGCGCCGACCACGTCGTCGTCACAGCGCGCCGGACTGCGGGCGTCGCCCAGTTGACCCACGAGCACCGTGGCCGCGCCGTCGGCGAACTCGACGCGGGGCAGGTCCGCGTGATGCTCGAATCCCGCGGCGTCGTCGCGCAAGCTGTCGCCCTGGGCGATCCAGAGTTGGATGCCCTGCAACGTGCCGCGGTAGTGGCCCGTTGCCTCTTCGGCGTGGCTGACCCCGTGGCCGGCCGTCATCAAATTGAGTTCGCCCGCGGCGATCACTTGCTCGGAACCGAGCGAGTCGCGGTGCAACGCTTGACCGTCGACCAACCACGTCACGGTCTGCAGGCCCATGTGGGGGTGCGGTCCGATATCGAGGCCGCTACCCTCGGTGACGTCGGCGGGTCCCATGTGGTCAGCGAAACACCACGCGCCCACGGTGCGCCGACGCCGCTGGGGTAACGAGCGTCGTACCAGCAGCGAGCCCACCTGGGCATTGTGCGCGCTCAGGATCTCGGCGCCGTCGTCCATCGTGGGTTCGTCCATACGATCTCTTCTCGCCAAACTAACGCCCTCACGCGAGCGCGTGCCGGCGTCGTGGGCGAACACGTCGATCACGGCGGGTGGATCTCGCGACGTCCCAGGGCCGGTCGGACGCACGCCGCGCGCGCCGCGCGAGATCGATGACGATCACGTCTTCGTCCGAGTAGATCCCGCGCGACGTCCTGAGCCCGTCGTCCACTCGGGCGTGCAATACTACGTCTAACGTAGTACTATGGAGGGATGCGTACCAAGGTGAATCCGTCGGGTTGGCGACGGGCGAACGATCCCTCGTTGTTGATCCTCACGAGTCTGGCCCAGGGCGCCAAGCACGGCTACGCACTCGCCCAGGACATCGAGGACTTCGCGAGCGCGGTGCTCAGTCCGGGCACACTCTACGGGGCAATCACCCGTCTCGAAGAGGCGGGCCTCATCGCGGCGCAGCCCGAGGAGCGCCGTCGCCGTCCCTACGCGATCACCGCCGCGGGTTCCGCGGCGCTCGCCGAGGCCGTGGCGGATATGAGTCGATTGGCCGGGGTGGGACGACAACGCCTGGGCCTCGCTACGTGGAGGATGGCGTGAGGGCCAACCATTCGCGACGATCGCGGATATTGCGTTGGTACCCCGCCGCGTGGCGAGAGCGTTACGGGAGTGAACTCGTCGATCTGCTGGACGACACCTACGGTGAGCGTCCCCTGGGCGCGCGGGCGTACGTCTCCGTGGTGCGCGCGGGGATCGTCCAGAGAATCCGCTACACCGCCCGGTGCGCTCGCTCGCCGTTGTCGCGTGATCCAGTGCGCGAGGGAGCGCTGACGGTGTGGTGCGCGTGGGCCTGCTACGTGGTGGCGGGCGCCGGCTTCGCCAAGTATTCCGAACACTGGGACGTCGCGACCCCATTAAATCACCGCGCCATCCCGGAGTTTGCGATGATGCTCGTGCAGGTGAGCGCCTACGTGGGAGCCGGGCTCTGTGGCGTTGCCGCGTTGGTGTCGGTGAGCAGTGGGTGGCGCTACCTGCGTGCTTGCGGAGTGCGCGAGGTCGCGCGTCTCGTGCGTCCCGGACTGGTCGCGGCCTTGCTCGCGGCGGGCTCGACGAGCGCCGTCATCGTCGTGGCGCACCATGCCTCGTACGCCCAGCGCAATGGTGCACCCGGTGCCTATCGGTACCTCGGACTCGGCTGGAGCACGTTGCTCGTCGCCTGCCTCGCGGTGATGACCTGGAACGTCGGCCAGCTCGTGCGTCGACTCGAGTATTCCCGGCGACAACTGACGTATCTCGCGGTGCTGGCGCGTCTGCTGAGCCTGGCGATGTTGTCGATCTTCGCCTCCTTCGTATTGTGGTGGATCGCCATTGCCCGCTTCGCGCCTCGGTTCTTGGCGACGGGGTTGTTGGGTGTGTCCAATTCCACGGTCCCCGTGCCGATGCTGGGCAGTGCGCTGCTCATGGGCACCGGGCTCTTCGTGGCCGCCCGAGGCGTCCGTCAGTCGTGGCGGCGGCGGGCGTAAATCGACGCGACCCCGCGCCCCCACGTCCGCGTACACGCCCTCGATGACGAGGCCCGCCTCGCCCTGGATGACGTCGATGTTAGACAGGGGGCATGGGTTGCTCACCTCCGGTGCCGCGCGAGAGGAGCGAAGCGCGATGAACGTGGACGGGAGTTCGCGGTCCCCCACGGACTGGATATCGCACGGCCTGGCGTCGCCGCACGACAATGTCGTCACATCGTGGGTGCCCACCGGCTTCGCCGCGTACGCGCGGGTTCTGCACGAGGTCGACGGATACGACGGCCCGTCGCCGGTAGTGCGCTGGGGCGACGTGGCGAGGTGGAGCGGCGTCGTCCTGGCCCCCACCACGCAGTGGATCGACGTGGCGCTACCCGAGATCCTCCCCCCAATGCCCCCGCCGTGGCGCAATCAGGGACCTCGCGAAGGGTGGCTGTCACGGGTTGACACCGCGGCCCTCGCCGCCGTTCTCGACCCCAGCGGACGCGCACGGAGTTTCTTCGGCGTCTGGAGTGGTTACGGTCCCCTGATCGACGTGAGAGACAGCCTCTCGAACGACGCACCGCCCCCCGCTCGTTACGCGCCCCAGCCCACGCTCGAACTTCCCTGGCGCGACTACCAGCTCTACGACGGTACGTCGACCGGGGCGTCGTCGTTCATCGCCGCGGGAGGTCGGTTCCAGTCGGCCAGCATCTGGTGGGCGGCCGACCGGTCCTGGTTCGTGGCCAGTGAGATCGACTTGACGGCCACCTACGTCGGCGCCTCGCGGGACATCATCGGTCGACTGCTCGACGACCCCCGTCTCGAGACGACTCGGTCGGGCCCGGACGTCTCGATCATGCGACGCGTCCCCTCGTGGCTCGCGCCGGTGATCGGCGCCGCCGCTGAGGACGTCCTCGCCACGGGCTCGACCGAAGTCGAGCTCTCGATGGGAAGGTTGCGCGTCACCTACGAG
>JAJZFO010000227.1 GCA_021805305.1 Actinomycetes bacterium
GACATGCCAGCAGCGATTCGTCCCCACGCATTTGCCCTCATGGTGGGCTCGGTCGCCCTCGGCGGAGCGGCGGGAACGCTACTGCGCGACCTCGCTCTACGGGCCGACACCGCGTCGTGGTACGTGGACCTCGTCGGGCGAAGCGGCTGGGCCGTGCGCGTCCCGTGGATCTTGATGGCCATCAATCTGGTCGGCGTCTACTTCGCCACCTTCGCACTGAAGGGGCCCCTGCAGCGGCACGACGCCAACAACCTGACCCGCCTCTTGGTCATCACCGGATTCTTCGGCGGATTCACCTCCTACTCCAGTCTGTTCGTCTCCCTCGGGGCGATCTGGCACGTCTCGGTCGTCGGGGCGATCCTCACGACCACGCTCACGGTGCTCGCCGGCGTCGGATTCGCGTGGCTGGGTGCGCGAAGTTGGTCGGCGTGACGCTCCTCTTGACCACCTTGGCGGGCGCGCTGGGCTGTGTGGTGCGTTACGTGGCCGAGTTCCTCGTGCGGCGCCACCACCCCACTCGTCGCCCCTGGGCCACCGTGGGGGCGAACGCCCTCGGTTGCGGCCTCGCGGGTTGGATCACCTATCGACTCACCTCGTCACTCGACGCCAACCTTCATACGATCCTCCTCACCGGATTCTGTGGCGGCCTGACGACGTTCTCCTCTGCCTTCGCCATCCCCGCTCTGCTCGCCAAAGAGCACCACTGGGGCTACTCGGCGACCATCGTCATCACCACGCCGTTACTGTGCGGGGCGTTCTTCGCCCTGGGTGCGGCCCTGGGTCATTGACCTCCCAATGATGGCGCGCTAGAGCTTGAGCGGTCCCTGCTCGGTCTCGACCAGTGGAGAGTAGTCAGCGATCCCCTCGGGCGCTTTGGGCATCACGGAGGCCGCGATGAGTCCCACCACGAGGATGATGACAGCGGTGTAGGGCGCGTAGACGGTGGGCGCGGTCACCTTGTAGACGCCACCGAAGATGGCGGCCCCCGTCACGAGGAAACCGACGGCACTCGCCACGTAGAGCTTGGCCTTGGCCGGGTGCTCGCGTAACCCTCGCAGGGCCCCCACGGCGATGAGCAGGTAGATGATCGCGATGGCGAATCCGCCGTAGGTCGACATCCAACTGAACAACGCCACGTACTCAGGCAGCCCGGTGATCGCGAAGGACGTCGACCACAGCGCCAGGGCGCCGATCACGACGTAGGTGAGCAACACGAGACCCGTCGCACCCGTGGGCGTGCCGCGCTTGGAGACCGTCGTGAGCTGACGCGGCAAGCGCTCGTCGCGAGCCAGGGCGAAGATCCCTCGTGACGCGGCCACCGCGGTGCCGATCAGCACGGCGATCATGTCGAAGATCACGACGAGCTCGACGAGGCGACGGATCGCCACGCTCGCGAACCCCCCTTGTGAGCTCGGGCTCGCCAAGACGAAGAGCGGTCCGGTGGCGTTGGCCTTACCCAGCGCGCTCAGGTTGAAATGGAAGCCGGCCACCTGGGCGAAGGAGCCGATCACGTAGAACACGGTGATGGCGACGACGGAGAACAGGACCGCGCGCGGGATGTTGCGCTCGGGCTTGTCGGTCTCCTCACCGAGGTTCGCCGATGACTCGAAACCCGTGAAGAGCAAGACGCCATAGAGCATCCCGAAGAGCACCCCCTTCCAGTGGGTGGGCGAGGAATTGGGCGAGAAGCCCGATCCGAGGTGGTGCAGACCCGCGCTCTTGATGACCACGTAGACCGAGAAGATCAAGACCACCGTGACCGAGATGAGCGCCAGCACGAGTTGCAGGCGCGTCGACAGGGCCACGCCGAGGTACATGACCACCGCTACCAGAGCGAAGAGGATCAGGTCCCAGCCCCAGTACGGGACCGCGTGGAAGTTGAACTCGCCGAGCAGCGTGTCGTGGATGGTGCCGCCGATCATCACGAGGATCCCCGCGCTCAGCGCCAGGATCCCGGTGTAGTAGAGCCAGCCCACGGCGGCCCCCACTCGCCCGCCCAATCCGTCGCTGACGTAGGTGTACAGCGAGCCGGCCGCCTGGATCTTCTTGGTGTACTCCGCGATGATCCAACCCAGGCCGATCACCCCCACCGCCGCGAGGATCACCGAGAGGGCGGCGGCGTTACCCGCCCCGTTTCCCGAAGCCGCGGTGATGCCCACCACCAGTGGGACGAGGAACGCGATCGAGAACACGGGCCCCATGAAGCCCACCGACTGGGCGACCGCGTCGACCAACGTGAGTTTCTTGGCGCCACCTAAGGATGACTTCGACACTTGCGACATTGCTTCCCCCCACAGGACCGCATCGCCCCCCCTGGGCAATTCAGTAACCGTACGGTAGCGAACGATTCCTGTCAAGTACTCAGTCCCACTCCCCCAGCCGCTGCACCACGCGCGACGCGACGCGACCCACGCCGTCGAGGTCGTCGGTGAACATCGAGGGCTTGAAGCAGAACGTGCGATATCCCGAGGCCACCTGAGCACCCACGTCGTCGAACGCCTCCTCCAGGTCGGCCACGGCGTCGGCGGAACGAAAGGTCCCCCGCAGTCCACCGACCATCTCGATCTCCTCGCGCGATCGCCCCGCGTCTCGTAGCGCCTCGTCGAGCGCCACGAGCTCATCGTGCAACGGTTGGCCCAGGGGGTTGAATCCCGCGCCGTAGGTGACGAGTCGGCGAATCACCGCCGGATGCAACGTCGACCCGCCGAACCATAGGGTGGGACCCTCACGTCGCACGCAGCGCGGCTCCAGCCACACGTCCTCGAAGCTGTAGTGCTCGCCGTGGAAGTGAAAGGGCGAGCCGGACCACGCGCGTCGCCAGACCTCAAGCTGCTCGTCCAGTATCGCCCCACGGCGATGGAAGGGCACCCCGAGCGCGGCGTACTCCTCGTCGTGCCAGCTCACCGTGGGTAGCACCACCAGGCGACCCTGGGACAGCTGGTCGAGCGTGGCCAGGTCCTTGGCGCTGACCAGGGGATGGCGCAAGGGCGAGATGAGGGCCCCCACCACCAGTCGAAGGGTCGTCGTGCGCGCCGCGATGGCGGCCAGGACCATGTAGGGGCTCGGCCACGGGGACGCGGGGTGCTGGTTGCCGGGCATCGCGTACTCGCGTGGATTGGGCGCGAGACCCCTCGCGTTCGCTCCGGCGCCCAAGACCACGTGATCACTCATCATCACCCCGTCGACACCGAGCGCCTCGGCCTCGACCGCCAGGTCGACGAGGTCGGTCAGGCTCGGCGCGGGTCGCAGGGTCCAGTTCTCCGAGAGCACCAGAAGTGCGCGTAGTGACGAAGTGCTCATGGTCCCCCCAGGTTGGCGTACCCGACTCTAGACACGGCGACGACGCGGAGGCGACCTCCGATTCGGCGCAGCTAGTCGACGAGCTCCGCGGCGGACTTCACCAACCAGACGAAGGTCGGATCGGGGGCCGGAAGCAATTCGGGGTGCCACTGCACCGCGAGCACCGACTCGTCGGAGGTGGCGAAGGACTCGATCACCCCGTCAGGGGCCGCCGCTCCGGCCACGAGACCGTCGCCCAACGTCGCGAGCGTCTGATGGTGCAAGGAGTTCACCTCGAGTGAGGGTCCCACCACGTTCGAGATGAGCGACTTCGACCGACAACTCACCGTATGCGTCGTCTTGCGTCCATCAATCTCCCATTGGGGGTGGCCGAC
>JAJZFO010000322.1 GCA_021805305.1 Actinomycetes bacterium
GCCCGTACTGATCGGACCAAAAATACGGAACGAGACGCGTCGGTCGCTCCCCCGTCATCCAGTGACGAGCGAGTGTCCGGGCGTGTTGTACCGCCACCTCCCAGTGTTCGATACGAAGGTGCTGGCCCTTGGTCCACGCGAAACTCGCGACGTCTCCCACCGCGGCCACGTGAGCGCGAGCGAGCTGGTTCTCGTCCACCACGAGACCGTTGTCGATGTCGAGACCACTCCCCTCGAGCCACTCGGTGTTGGGTTGTGCACCGACGCCGACGACGACCGCGCGCGCGTCGAGTCGCGTCCCGTCGGCGAAGAGAACCTCGGCGTCACCCTCGTCGCCGCGCGACGTGATCGCCGACACCCCGACGATCGTCTGGCTGGTTCGCAACTCGATGCCGGCCGCCGACGGTAGCCCACTCAACCATTGCGCCACCTCGGGACCCACGACGCCGACCAGCGGCAGCGCCGCCGCCTCGAGTACCAGTGGGCGAAGTCCCCGCGCCGACACCGCGGTCGCGATCTCGGCGCCGATGAAACCCGCGCCGACAATGGCGACGACGTCGCCGGAGGAGAGTTGCGCGAGTCGCGCGCTGAGGCGCTGAGCATCGTCGCGGGTGCGCACCTCGTAGAGGAAGTCCTCGTGCCAGTCGAGTCGACGGGCGCGAGCTCCCGTCGCGACAACCACGTGAGTGCCCCGCACCTCCACCCCGTCGTCCAGGACGACCGTTGCCGTGGCGACGTCGAGTCCCGTGGCGGCCACCCCGCGCCGAAAGGTCACCCCGGCGGCGTCGAGGTGCTCGGGCGTGGCGAGCACCGTGTGGTCGAGGTCCCATTTACCCGACATGACTTGCTTGGACAGCGGGGGACGGTCGTAGGGGGCGTGGGGCTCTTCACCGAGGAGCGTGAGGTGGCCCGTGAAGTTAAGCGCGCGCAGTTCCACGCAGGTTCGCCACCCGGCGAGACCCGCGCCGACCACCACCACGTGATCGCTGGGTTCGAGCGCCATCACCCGAAGTGGTCCAGCCACTCGGCCGCACTGCGCGGCACCAGCACCACGTTCTTCTTGCGGACCTCACCCAGGGTCGCGAAGGGTTCGGGCGAATAGAAGTGGCCCGGGAAGAGCAGGGTCTCGTCGGGCAAGTCAGCCAGACGTCGCTGTAGTGAGAGGTACATCTCGCCGGGGTCCGCGGTCGGCAGATCGGTGCGTCCACATCCGTCGATGAAGAGCGTGTCGCCGCTCATCAGACGGCCCTCGACGTAGAGGCATTGACTGCCGGGCGTGTGGCCCGGCGTGTGGAGCAAGGTGATCGGTATCGCGCCCACCCACAGGACCTCACCGGGCTGGTGCGCGACGACGGGCGGCGTGCCCACCCCGGTACCTCGAGTGACCCAGGTCGCCTCGCTCGCCTGCACGTGGATGGGCACGTCGACCACGCGCGAGAGTTCGGCGATGCCCGACACCCGATGACCCAGTAGATCGCCGCCGATGTGATCGGCGTGGTAATGCGTCGCGACGACACCGATCAGGTTCACGTCGTCGGCGGCGAGCAGGGCCAGGAGTTCCTCGGGCGCGTACGCCGGGTCCACGAGGAGCACCTCCCTCGTCGCGGCGTCGCCCACCACGTAGGTGAAATTCGCCATCTGTCGCGCAAGCGAGTTCTCGACGGCGAAGTCTCGGCCGGAGAGCAACTGGCGAAAATACAGCGGATCACTCACCGTTGGCGACCCGCGCGATTCGGGGGGCGAGCTCCTCCACCTTGGCCATGGTCGCCACGAGGCGCGCCTCGAGTCCCTCGATGATCTGGGTCGCGCGCTCGAGCTTGACGAAGAGGTCATCGACCGAGACCTCGCCCTGATCGAAGGACGCCACGATGGCGTTGAGCTCCTCGGCCTCGTCGTTCCAGTTACCACTCATGGGCTGTCTCCATTCCTTGTTCGTATCCTCACCCCGAGGTGCCCGTCACTGATCCTCACGTTCACGTCCTCGTCGACGGCGACGTCACTGAGCCGGCGCACCGTCGTCCCGTCGGCGCGGATCACCAGTGACCACCCCTCGGCCAGTCGCCGCGCGGGGTCGTAGGCACTGATGAGTTGACGCGATGTCGCCAGCGACGTCGTCGCGGCCTCCAGCAGGTGACGGGTGTGCAACCAGAGGCGCTCTCGACGTGCGTCGAGCGAGCGCTCCTCACCGCGCAGGCGGTCACGCACGGCGAAGATCATCGTCCGGCGTCGCTCGCGGACGAATTCGGTCGCTTCCTCCATCACCGCCTCGAGCGAGATACTCAGTCGCTGGGCCGGCGCGCGCACGTAGCGCTGGTCCCAGGCACTCACGCGCGTCACGAGTTCCTCACCCAGCTTGGTGGGCGTAATCGCTCGCGTGTGCGCCACCAGGTCGGCGACGGATTCGTCGCCGGTGTGACCAATCCCGGTCCACACCGGGGTGGCGGCCCCGGCGATCGCGCGCGCCACGCGCTCGTCGTCGAAGCAGGCGAGGTCCCCCTTGGAGCCGCCGCCGCGCACAATGGCGATGACGTCCAGGGCCTCGCGGTCGAGGGCGGCCAGAGCGGCCACGATCTGCGCGGGGGCCTGATCGCCCTGGACGAGCGTGGTGACCAGACGTACGTCGAAGGAGTAGCCACTGGCCAGGAGTTGGCCGGTGAAGTCGTGAAAACCCTCGGTCCCGGGACTGGCCACGAGGCCCACCCGCAGGGCGACGGGCGACATGGCGACGGCCTTGTTGGTCTCGAGGAGGCCCTCGGCACCCAGTCGCGCCACCAGCTCGGCCCGGCGGCGCGCCACGTCGCCGAGTAAACCTTGGGCGTCGACGGCGGTCACGGTGAAGCCGATCTTTCCTTGGGGGGCGTACACGTCGACGTACCCGAAGAGGTTGACGATCACGCCCGGCGTGAGGGCGACACCCTCGTCGGCGAGTCGCCGCTTCAGGGGCCCCCACACCGACGTCCAGCAGTGCGCGTTGAGGACGGGACGCTTGGCGTCGGACGACCGGGTCCCCGCGTCGACGAGATCGACGTAGAGGTGTCCCTTTTCGAACACCTTGGCGATCTCGCCGCGCACCCAGCGCGGCTGGCGTCGCCCGAAGGCCGACTCGAGGTGGGAGGTGATCAACTCGTAGAACTCCCCGACCTCCAACACCGGCCCGGTCGAGACCACGTCATCTGCAATCACGTTGCGAGGCTAGTAGCCGCCGCGGCTGCGGGCGGACAGTTGTGGGGGAAAATATCCTGTGCCAGACTAGAGAGGGATAGTGAGTCGACCGGGTGGCCGCACCGATCGGCAACGAGGAGTGAGGAAAGTCGGGGCTCCATAGGGCAGGGTGCTCGCGAAACGTGAGTCGCGGTGACGTGCAGGACAGTGCCACAGAGAACAGACCGCCGATGGCCCCGCGAGGGGATCAGGTGAGGGTGAAACGGTGCGGTAAGAGCGCACCAGCATCCCGGGTGACCGGGGTGGCTCGGCAAACCCCACCCGGAGCAAGATCAAACATGGGAGCGTGGCCCGCGAGTCTTCTTGGAGACATCCCAAGGTAGGTCGCTCAGATGGATGGCCACCCCACCTCGTACGAGGTGGACAGAACCCCGCTTACAGATCGACTCACTAT
>JAJZFO010000053.1 GCA_021805305.1 Actinomycetes bacterium
ACTTTAAGGAGGGCGTCCGCCGCGCCAACTACGTGTTCGCCGGTCCGGGCAGCCCCTCCTACGCCCTGCGCCAGTGGTTGCCGATGAACCTGACCGAGGACCTCACCTCGGTGCTGGCCCACGACGGCGTCGTCTGCTTCTCCTCGGCGGCCGCGCTCACCCTGGGCCGCTTCACCCCGCCGGTCTACGAGATCTACAAGTCCGGCAGCGAGCTCGAATGGCTCACCGGACTCGACCTCATGTCCGCGGTGGGTCTCGACTGCGTCGTCCTGCCCCATTACAACAACGCGGAGGGGCGCGACTACGACACCAGTCGCTGCTACATCGGCGAACGCCGCCTGCGGCTCCTCGAGGAGACCCTGCCCCCCGAGGTCGGCGTGCTCGGCATCGATGAACACACCGCGGTGTTGATCGATCTGGCGGCGTCGACGCTCACCGTCAAGGGCAAGGGCGAGGCCCACTGGCGCTTCGAGGGCCGCGTCAGCGACCTGGCCAACGCGAGCGTGGTGCCACTGGCCGACCTCGGGGCGCACGCCCAGACCCTCGCGCCGATCGCGCGACTGGCCCCCCCGGCGACCACCGTCGTTGACGAGGGGGAACTCCTCGCCCTGCGAGACGCCCAGAGCCGTCTCGCCGACGCGCTCAACGCCATCCGCGCGAGCGCGCGAGCGCGGGGTCAGTACGACATCGCCGACGAGATCCGTGACGCCTTGAACGCGTCGGGAGTCGTGGTTCGCGACGCGGCCGTCGCGCCCCAGTGACGCCTAGGCGATCGCGCAGCGATTGGGGCCCAGCTCCATCTCCGCGGCGTCCTCGGCCAGCGGCTCGCTGCCGGCGTTGATGCGTACGATTCGCTGGTAGTTCGGCGGGCGGTCCTTCACGTTGGCGACGGCCCAGTCCACGAAGTCGGCCTCGTCCATGACGAGTGCCGGCAACACGTGGCGCAACGCACCCAGGGGGCGCGCCACGAACTGACCGGCGTGGACCTCGACACCGGCGCCGTAGTGCGCCGGGAACACCATGGTGGCGTCGGCCAGGGGCAACACCCGCTCGTGCAGGCTCTTGTAGAGGTTATGGGCGAACTCCTCGGCGTGGTCCGCGAGGTCGGGTCGCCCCACGCTCTCGAGGAACAGCGTGTCGCCGGTGAAGATTGCCGAGGTGCCGAGCTCGTACATGGTCGAACCCTCAGTGTGCCCGGGCACGCTCACCGCCGACACCGTCAACTCGACCTGGGGCGCCAACTCGATACGCCGCCCATCACGCAGGGGCTCGAACTCGAAGTGGAAGGGGTCCGAGGGACTGAGCAGGAGTGTCGCGCCACTGCGCGCGACGAGGGCGCGAGCCCCCGAGATGTGATCGGCGTGCAGGTGCGTGTCGAGCACGTGAGTGATGCGCCAGCCCCGTGAAGCGGCCACGCCCTCGTAGCGCTCGACGTCGAGCGAGGGGTCGATCACCACGCAGTTCTCCCCCGCCCCCACGACGTAGGAGAGGCAACCCTTACCCCGGCGGCGCAGCTGCACCACCGTGGCGCCGCCGAAGTCACCGCTCACGGTGTCATAGGTCGAGGCCCACGCCCCCATCCCCCCCTCGAGCACGGCACTGGCCACGCCGTGACCCGCCAGGATCTCGGCCCCCTGAAGCGCTCGAGCGCCCTTGGCGCAGACGACCACCAGCCGGCGCTCGACGGGCACGTCCGCGAGCGAGTCCTCAAGGCGCCCCAGCGGGATGTTGTGCACCCCGTCGATCTTCCACTCGGCCACCTCATCTGGCTCACGCACATCGATCATGTAGAGCTCGGGATCGGACTCCAGGAGGTCGACGAGATTGTCCGTGGTGATGGTGGAGATCAGTTCAGAAGGCGTCATGTGCGAAGTCTATGGTTGGAACAATGAATCCGCACGTGACCAAGGACCCGTCTAGGAGGGCACGATGAACGAGATCGATGACGTCGACGTCGCGAGCGCGCTCGCACTGATCAGCGAGGGGGCGATCCTGCTCGACGTTCGAGAGGAGGACGAGTGGGAGGCGGGCCACGCTCCCATGGCCCGCCACGTCGCGCTCTCGTCGGTGCCCGACGTCCTCGAGGAACTTCCCCGCGATCGCGCTCTGATCTGCGTCTGTCGTTCGGGCGCTCGCTCCGCGCGGGCGTGCCACTTCTTGATGGAGAACGGCCGACGAGCCGTCAATCTCGCGGGCGGCATGATCGCGTGGCACGCGGCGGGCGCCGAGATGATCGCCGACGAGGGCGAGCCCGTCGTGGCGTGAGCCGGGGCCGACTCAGGCCTTGTCGCCGAGCACGCCCCTCTTGCTCTCCCTCTTGGCGTGCTTCTCGTTGCGCTTCTCCTTGAGGGATTTTCCAACTTTCTTGACGTTGTGTTGACTGGGCGCTTTGTTAGCCATCGGGACTCCTTGCGTAGGCGTCGTCATGGTTGGCGGCGTCGCGAAGGTGTCGCCGCGCGCGGCGTCGACGCCTCCGACCCGACCTTAACCCGTCGGCGTCGTGATGGTTCACCCTTTCGCCGCGGACTCCCCACCGCGGGAGTCCGACCTCTCGCCCTCGGCGACTACCGAGGTCCCGACGAAATCACCCTCGGCACCGGCACCTGCTTCCACCATCGCGACGTCACCCACGGAGGCGTAGCCCTCGGCGACCTCGTCGCGCAGGGTGCCCGGGTGCACTTGGACTCCGGGTCCACGCATCCAGGAGAAGACCGCCCCGAGGAAACACAGGGCCGCGGCCACTAAGAAGGCCATGTGGAGTCCGTTCGCGAAAGGTGTCTCGATCAGCGAGGGGAAGAAGCTGTGGCCGAGCAGCACCTGGGAGTGCACGCCCGGAAGGGCGAGCACCTGGGGGCCCAACATCTGCTGGACCGGGTTGATTCCGAGGAACGCTGAGAACAGGCTCCCGATCGCCGGGATGTGACTGATCGTCGTGGCCTGGGCCAGCGGCACTCCCTGGTGCGTGAGACCAGTGAGCAGCGACGAGGGCAGGCTCGACGAGAGTCCGAGGGCGATCACGGTGAAGAAGAATCCTATGGAGAGGACTGACGCGGAGTTCTGGAAGGTGTTGAGCATTGCGCCGCCGGCGCCGCGGCGGTTGGCCGGCAGTGAGTTCATCACGGCCGAGGAGTTCGGCGCCGCGAAGAGACCCATCGACAGACCCACCAGCAAGAGCAGCGCCGCGAACAGCGGATAGGGGAAGTCGATGGGGATCGCCTGCAGGCCCACGAGACTGACACCGGTCAGCACGAGCCCGACGGTCGCGAAGTTACGCGCTCCGTGGCGGTCGGCCAGGCGTCCCGACACCGGTCCGGCGATGAGGAATCCAATGGTCAGGGGGATCATGTAGATGCCCGCCCACAGTGGGGTCTGCGCGAAGTCGTAGCCGTGTTGGGGCAACCAGATGCCCTGGAGCCAGATGATGAGGATGAACTGCAGACCCCCTCGCGCGAGCGAGAGGCACAGCGTCGCCAGGTTGCCCATCGCGAACCCTCGCGAGGTGAAGAGGCTGAGCTGGAACATCGGCTCCGTGACACGCCGCTCGATCAGGACGAAGCCGATCAGGACCGCGACGCCGCCTATCAGGCACGACAATACGAAGGGACTCGTCCAC
>JAJZFO010000033.1 GCA_021805305.1 Actinomycetes bacterium
CGCTGTTCGAGCACTCCGCGCCGGTAGATCCGGCGCGTGCGGATCGAGTCGGCGATGAACCAGGTGGCCACGGCCAGGAAGAAGTTGAAGGTCACGTCACCGATGTGGCGTCCGAGGACCCACGCGGCGCTGACCGCCACCACCAGGGCACCCTCCACGAGCGCCAACGCCAGGATCGACTGTCGCCGAGGGTGCGCGAGGGTGAGGCTGTAGAGCGGTAGGGCGATGAGCGGCGCGGGGGCGAGGGGGTGCCCGAGGAACGTCGAGACGGTGACCGCGCTCGCGGTGAGGGCCAGGGTCGCCGCGGGCCAACGGCGTCGAAACGCGATGGGCACGGTGGCCGTGAAGTAGATCGGGGCGAGGACCCAGAGGGGATAGATGGGACGTGCGTTGGTCGGGAAACGCGGCAGGACCAGTAGGTGCACCAGGGCGCCGGTCGTGAAGAGCGCGGCCACCGCGTAGTCGACCCGCGTCCACTGTCGCGAGGTCAGTCGCGCCAGCCATGGCGGCCGCGGCGCGGTGTCGGTAGCGCGGAGATTCACACTTGGACGCTAGTCAAGACCTGGCGCCGGCGCATGGGTCGCGGGTCGCGTTGACCCCTACATCCCAAGGATGACCCGCCGCGCCCGTTCGCCGGTCGGACCTACCACTCGTGGCTCGTGAGAAATCGTCGCCGGGCCGATGCGCCCCGAGCACCCGGGCGCCCAGACTGAATCACGACGTCGCCACCTAAGCGCGACGCAACGAGCCACTTCCGGGAGGGCGCATGATCGAGGTCAAGGCAATCACCAAACGCTACAAGGACAAGGTCGCCGTCGACGACCTGTCCTTCGAGGTGCGCGAGGGCGTCGTCACCGGCTTCCTCGGGCCCAACGGTTCGGGCAAGTCCACGACGATGCGCATGATCATGGGACTGGACGCACCCGACGGGGGGACCGCGACCATCAACGGTGTGGCCTTTCACGACCTGGGCCTGCCCCTGCGCGAAGTGGGCGCGTTGCTCGAGGCCAAGGCCATCCACCCCGGCCGCAGCGCCTTCAACCATTTGTGGTACTTGGCCCAGACCAACGACATCCCGCGCCGACGCGTCGGCGAGGTGTTGGAGATGGTGGGACTCGAGGCGGTGGCCAATCGTCGCGTGGGCAAGTTCTCGCTGGGCATGGGCCAGCGCCTGGGCATTGCCGCGGCGCTCCTGGGCGACCCGCCCACCCTGCTCTTTGACGAGCCCATCAACGGACTCGATCCCGAGGGCATCTTGTGGGTGCGCAACCTCCTCAAGGGCCTGGCGAGCGAGGGGCGAACGGTCTTCGTGTCGAGCCACCTGATGAGCGAGATGGCCCTCACCGCCGAACAACTGGTGGTCATCGGCCGCGGTCGACTGATCTCGTCGGGATCGGTGGAGGACTTCATCGCCGAGAGCTCGGGACAGTTCGTGCGCGTGCGCTCGCCCGAGGGGCGCACCCTCCAGGAGATCCTCCTGGCGCGCGGGGCCCACGTCGTGGTCGAGGAGGACGGGAGTTACTCGGTGAGCGGACTCGACGCCGCGGCCATCGGGGACCTGGCCGGCGACGCGGGACTTCACCTGCACGAACTCTCGCCCCAGATGGCCTCGCTCGAGGAGGCGTTCATGGAGCTGACCCGCGACAGCGTCGAGTACCGCGGGCACGACACCTCATCGCGCACCGACCCGCCCGCCTCCGTCACGGCGCCGGCCGCGACGTCGTCCACCACGTCCACCTCACCGACCACACGAAAGTAGCCCTCATGACCACGACCCTTTCCTACCAATCCCCGTCGCTCGCACCCTCGCGACACGCCACGGTGCGCGTCGCGGGCGCGCTGCGCAGCGAGTGGACGAAACTACGCAGCGTACGATCCACCACCTGGACGATCCTCACCCTGGCGGTGATCACCCTGGGCATCGCCGCGATCGCGGGATCCTCGGTCACGAGCAGCTGGCACAAGATGTCGACCGTGGACCGACTGACGTTCGATCCGACGCAACTCTCCCTGCGCGGCATGCTCTTTGGCCAACTGGTCATCGGCGTGCTGGGCGTGCTGGTGATGAGCGCGGAGTACTCGACCGGGTCGATGCGCTCGACGCTCATGGCGGTGCCCTCGCGCACCAAGGTGCTCCTCACCAAGGCCGCGGTCATGGGAGCGCTCGGCCTGGTGGTGAGTGAGGTCCTCTCCTTCGCGGCGTTCTTCATCGGCCAATCGCTGCTGGTGAGTCCGGCGCCCCACGCCACGTTGTCCCAGCCGGGCGTGCTGCGCGCGGTGGTGGGCGGAGGACTGGTCCTGGCGGTGCTCGGCCTGTTCGCCCTCGGCCTGGCGACGATCATCCGCCATTCGGCGGCCGCCATCACCGCCTACGTCGGCGTCTTGTTGGTGTTGCCCATCGTGGTCCAGTCGCTGCCCTCGTCGATCTCCCAGCCGGTAGTGAAGTACCTGCCCTTTCACATCAGTGACACCATGACATCGGTCACCCACGTGATGGCGAGCGGGCCGTCGTTCAGCCCCTGGACCGGCTTCGCGCTCCTGTGCGGGTACGCGCTGGTGACCCTCTCGGTGGGCGCCTGGTTGCTGATCCGTCGCGACGCCTAGGGCGTCGAGGGTGGCGTCGTGCCACCACCCCACGCAGGGGGGTCCGTGACGCCGCGAGGCGCCGGGCCCCCCTCGTCAATCCCGGCCCGCGGTCGCGGAGGTCACGTCATCCACTCGCGACCCTATAATGGTTGACATATCATCTATATAGAGATGCGCTCGAGGGTCTGATCGGGCAATCGGTCGACCACCACCACCGCGACGCGTCGAGGAGGGAGCCACGTGGCATCGACAAGGACACCGGCGGGGACGTCGTCGGCCGCGAGGACGCCCACGGTCGACGTGCGACGCGCGCGCGATCGCTTCGTCACCGACATCGGATGGCTGGACTCACGCCACTCGTTCTCGTTCTCGCACCATCGCGACCCAACCAACACCCACCACGGGGTCCTGGTGGTCAACAACGACGACACCGTTCTCGCGGGCACCGGCTTTGACACCCACCCGCATCGCGACATGGAGATCGTGACGTGGGTCATGCGTGGCTCGTTGGTGCACCAAGACTCCACCGGGCACTCCGGGGTCATCTACCCCGGACTCGCCCAGCGCATGAGCGCGGGGACGGGTATCTTGCACTCAGAGAAGAACGACGCGTGGCGACACGGACGAGTCCAGGACGAGGAGTCCGTGCACTTCATCCAGATGTGGGTGGTGCCCGACGAGAGGTCAATCGTCCCGGGCTACGAGCAGCTCGAGATCGAGCCGCAGCGCCTCTCGGGCGCCCTGGTCACCGTGGCCTCGGGCATGGCGCGCCACGCCGATGACGCGGCGATCCGCATCCAGAACCGCTTCGCCGCACTGCACGTGGCGCGTCTGGCACCCGGCGAGGCCGTCACGTTGCCCGACGCCCCCTACGAGCACCTCTTCGTCGCGCGCGGTGAGGTCGAACTCGAAGGCACCGGTACGCTGGGCGACGGTGACGCCGCACGCCTGAGCGGTATCGGCGCGCAACGGGTGAGCGCGGTGACCCCAGCTCCAGC
>JAJZFO010000258.1 GCA_021805305.1 Actinomycetes bacterium
TCATCGCGACCGCACTCACGACGTCGTGGCCGGAATGTTCGTCAAGCATCGTCATCGTTCATCTCCTCGAGTTCGCACCTCATCTGGGGTGTCCGCCCCCCAGATGTCGGGTCGACGGGAGCGGACGCCACAAGATGTAGGGGTCAAGACTGACAGACCCGTCGGCGCGCCGGTCGCCGTAAACGGCCACTCGTTTTAGCGCTAAGCCGTTTCATTTAGCACTAAAGAGCCCGATCGCCGTGACTCGGCCACGTTAAGTTTGCGGAGTGGTTGAGTCCGCGGCGACGCAGTTGAACTTGAAGCAGGTGGCCGGGCTTCTGGGCGTGCACTACATGACGGTGTACCGATACGTTCGCACCGGCCAGTTGCTCGCCCAGCGCGTCGGCACGGGCTGGGTCGTCAACGACGCCGATCTGCGCGCCTTTCGCGAACGCGTGCGACTCGTGGGGGACGACACCACGGCATCACCATCCGCCGACTGGCGATCACGCCTTCGCGTCACCCTCATGAGGGGAGACGAGACCAGTGGCTGGCGGATCCTCGAACAGGCGCTCGGCGCCGGCGTCGAGCCCACCGCGTGCTACTTGGACCTCATCGTGGGCGCCCTCAACGACATCAGTTCCGGCGACGAGACCCCCCGAGCCCCCGTCGCCAGCGAATACGTGGCCATCTCCACCGCGTCGCGATTGGTCGCGAGATTGGGCGCCCGCTTTCGCAAATCGGGACGGAGTCGGGGCACCATCATCTTCGGCGCCCCCTTGGGTGAACACCACGCCTTTCCCATTTCCGTCGTCGCCGACCTCGTTCGACTACGCGGCTTCGACTGTTTGGAACTGGGCGCCAACGTACCACCACCGGTATTCGCCAGCGCCGCTTCCGGGGCCCGGCGATTGGTCGCCGTGGGCATCGGCATGACGATGACCACCAGTCTGCACGTCCTGAGCGACACGGTGCGAGCGGTCAAGGGGATCGACCCCGGCATCCCCGTTGTCCTGGGGGGCCAAGCGGCCGGCTCCGCGTCTGTCGCGCGAGATACCGGCGCCACGGCGTGGGCCGCCGACGGGCTCAGCGCCGTCGAACTCTTTGAGTCCATGGCCCGCGAACGACGCGACCTCTGGTGCGGTTGACCCACACCCCAACGTCCGCGCGATGCCGCTCGATCGGGACCGACCTCTCACGTCGGTGACGCGAGCTACCCGATCCGTCCCCTCGCCACGGTCGGTTCGCGCGTCCCTGCTCGTGACGTGCCCACGCCTCTCGCGTCGACCCCGTCGCGTCGACGTCCCCCGCCGCTGGCGAATGTTCCTCGCGACTCAATGATTGTGGCCGCGTCCGTGCCCGTGTCCAAATCCAGGACCAGGTCCAGGTCCGCTCGATCCCGTGGGCCTGGGCGCCGTGACCGACGTCGTCACCGAGACACCTGATCCCATCGCCGTGGCCAGATTGTCGATCGCGGTCGTGACCGCCGCGATGGTGGGACCGCTGACGATCTGAGCGCTCTGGACGTCGCTCTGGAACTGCTGGACCACCTGGTTGAGTTGCGCCGACGAGGTGCCCGAGGGCGTCGTCGAGGTCGACACGGCGCTCACGTCGTGCGCCAGCGACTGGCCGGCGGCGACGTCGATGGTGCCATTGTTCTCACCGGCGTTGATGGCCGCGTCCAGCGCGCTCGCCGCCGACGTCACCGCCAACACGCGGGGGTTCGACGCGGTCAAGGTGGTCGTCGTGGTCGTCGGCCCCGCGACCGTGTGCGACTTGACGTGCGAGGCGAGCGTCCCCTTGGCGGGCGAGGGAGTGAGTAACCACGTCGCGCCCGCGGCGAGACCCGCGACCAACACCAACGCCGCAGCCCCCGTCACGATCTCGCGGGCGTGGCGTGACCGCCGGCGACGCCGCGGCTCGCGATCGGGCAACTTCACGAATGGCTCCGCCAGGACCTGCGTCGCGGTCTCGGAGGGAGCGGGGGGGTCACGACGCGTGAGCGGAACCGTGACTGCGACGTCGTCCCACGGATCGGTGATCATCGCGATATAGGCGTCGACGCGAGCCAGTGCGTCGAGTTGCGCCGCGGCGTCGAGTGCACTGATCCGATCGGCCGGCGAGCGCCGAGTCATCGAGGCCAAGGTATGTCGCCAGCCCTCGCCGACCTCCCAGGGCACCCCGGGATCCCGGTGGAGCCGCTGGGCGGCGATCTCCGAGGGGGAACCCTCGAAGGCCCGTCGCCCGCTGAGGCACTCGATCAAGACCAGGCCCAGTGCGTAGACGTCGGTCGCGGGTCCCACGGTGGTCCCCTCGACCTGCTCCGGCGCCAGATACGCCGGCGTCCCCAGTGGGCGTCCCGTCACCGTGATGCTCGTCGAATCCACCAGGCGCGCGATGCCGAAGTCCGCCAGATGAGCCTCCCCGCCCGCGGAGAGGAGCACGTTGGCCGGCTTCACGTCACGGTGGATGACGCCCGCGCCGTGGACGTAGGCGAGTGCGTTGGCGACGCGCGAGCCGATGGAGGCCGTGATCTCTCGGCCGAGCGGACCAGCGCTCAGGCTGTCGGCGAGGCTGGGGCCCTCGATCATGTCCATCACCAGATACGGTCGCGACTCGAGGTCGCCGGCGTCCAAGAGTCGAACCAGACCGGGGTGCACGAGACGCGCGAGGATCTGGATCTCCGCCTCGAAGCGATTCGCGTCGGCGCGTTCGACGCTGCGCAACACCTTGACCGCGACCGTACGGTTGAGTCGCAGATCGAGCGCCCGGTACACGGTGCCCATGCCGCCCCGGCCCACGACCTCCTCGAGACGGTAACGACCGCCGAGGGGTTGCGCCCGCGACGCATCGATGGTGATCAGTTCCGTCGCGACGGCCTGATTCGACGTAGGTGCCATGACGTCAATTTAAGGCGCGAACGCCACGGGGGCGGCGCAGCCGCGGCGATGTCGCGTCGTGGCTGATGAGGACCCGCCCGCTCCCACGAGCGCCGATGCGCTACTCGCGCTCGCGGATCAGTTCGACGACGGGGATGACGCGAGTGGTGTTGGCTTGATACTGCGCGAATCCCGGGTATCGCTCTGACTGCACGGCGTAGATCCGGTCACGCTCCTCGCCGCGCACGACCACCGCTCTCGCCTCGAAGGTCTGCGCACCGAGCTCGACGCGCACCGCGGGAGTCGCGACCAGGTTGCGAAACCAGTCGGGGTCACTGTCCGCCCCCGCCTTGGACGCGAAGACGAAGAGCCGACCCGAGTGCTCGAGGTACATCATGGGATTGACCCGCTCGAGACCGGATTTGGCGCCCGTCGTGTGCAACAACAAGACGGGACTCCCCTCGAACTGGCCACCCACTCTTCCCTCGTTGGCCCGGAACTCCTCGATGACCTTCGCGTTCCAGTCATTCACGTCACTCATCGCCCAACCCCCATTCGCGGGGCCCGTCGCCCCGCATCCACCGACCACGACCCTCGTCGCCCCACGGTGGCGATGTTAGACAACGTCGCCTCCCGTCATCCAGGCCCTGGCCACCGCGGCGCCCCCCGTCGGGCACATCGCTAATACTGGAGTGATGGTCCACGCCGCAAGCTTTCGTCATTGGCTCTGCGACATGGACGGCGTCTTGATCAACGACGGCGCGATGATCCCCGGGGCTGACGTCTTTCTCGAGCGCCTCCGTCGCTCGGGTCGCCAGTTCCTGGTGATCACGAACAACTCGCTCTTCACCCCCCGCGAGGTCGTTGCCCAACTCGGTGAACTCGGCGTGGACGTGGGCCTTGACCAGGTGTGGACGTCGGCGATGGCCACGGCGCAATTCATCTCACGCCAGCGACCCGGGGGCACGGCCTTCGTCATCGGCGAAGAAAGTGTGCACGAAGCCATCGCCGACGTCGGCTACCGCGAGGTCGCCGGGCACCCCGACTACGTCGTCCTGGGCGAGACGTGGGACTATTCCTTCGACGACTTCACGACGGCCATCAGGGCGATCAAGAACGGAAGTCACTTCGTGGCCACGAACCCTGAGCCGACGGGACCCACGCCCGACGGCTCCCTTCCGGGTTGCGGCGCCATGGCCGCGCTGCTCGAGAGCGCCACGGGGGTGTCACCGTTCTTCGTGGGCAAGCCGAACTCACTCATGCTGCGCGAGGCGATGGATCGACTCGCCGCATCGACCCCCTCGAGCGTGATGATCGGCGACCGGATGGAGACGGACATCCTGGCCGGCGTCGACGCCGGGCTCGCGACGATCCTGGTCCTCTCGGGCGCCAACGACGAGAATGACGCTACTGGTTACCCTTTTCGCCCCTCGCGCGTCGTGGCGTCGGTCGCCGAACTGATCGACGAGCTCTGATTCACGCGCCCCTCGGGTGAGCCGACGGGACCGTCGAGCTCAGAGGCACCGCTCCTCTGCAGGGCCGCGAGGAACGACTGCGCCCAGTCCGACACGTCGCGGCGAAGGACCTTACGTCGCATCCTCAGCATTCGCGCCTTGGCCTCCTTGGGCCCCGCGCGCAGCGCGAGTCCGATGGCTTCCTTGATGCCGTCGAGATCGTGGGGATTGACCATGAAGGCACCTCGCAACTCCGCGGCGGCGCCGGCGAATTCGCTGAGCACGAGCCGACCCGTCGAATCGGTGCGACAGGCCACGTACTCCTTGGCCACCAGGTTCATGCCGTCGCGAAAGGGGGTGACCAGCATGATGTCGGCCGCCAGGTAGAGCGCGAGCAACTCGTCGAAGGGAAGGTTCTGGTGCAGATAGTGGATGACGGGACTGCCCACGAGGCCGAAATCGCCGTTCATCGCGCTCACCACCTGCTCGAGATTGTGCCGCTCCTGGTCGTAGTGCGCGTCGCTCTCGCGGCTGGGCACCGCCACTTGGACGATCACGTGCTTGTCGCCACTGAGTTGGCCGTCGGCGTACATCTCACTGATCGCGGTGAGTCGCTGCTGGATGCCCTTGGTGTAGTCCAGACGGTCCACGCCCAGGAGGACCACTTCGGGGTTGCCCAGGTCGCGGCGGATCTCGCGCGCGCGTTCGCGGATCCTCGACTCGCGCGTCAAGGCGATGATCTGCGAGGTGTCCACGGTGATCGGGAACGCGCCGACGCGGATGGTGCGCCCCTCGAACTGGATGATGGAGTCGGTGCCCGTGGCCCCGACCAGTCGTCGGGCCGTGCGCGAGAAGTTCGACGCCGCGTGGGGCACCTGGAAACCGATCAGGTCGGCGCCGAGTAGCCCGTTGATGATCTCACGTCGCCAGGGCAACTGCATGAAGAGCTCGCTGGGGGGAAAGGGGATGTGCAAGAAGAAGCCGATGCGCACGTCCGGGCGCAGGCGCCGCAACATGTCGGGCACCAGTTGCAATTGGTAGTCGTGGACCCACACGGTCCCCCCCGGCGCCACCGCGTCGGCCGCGGCCTGGGCGTAGCGTCGATTGATCTCCTGGTACGTACGCCACCACGTGCGATGAAAGGTCGGCGCGCGGATGGCGTCGTGGTAGAGCGGCCAGAGCGTGGCGTTGGAGAATCCCAGGTAGAACTCGGCGTACTCCTCGGGATTGATCGCCACGGCCTTGATGCGAATGCCCTCGTAGTCACGCGGCGCGTCCGCGGGCTCGGTCCCACCCAGCCACCCGATCCACAGCCCGTTGCGGCTCTGCAGGACCGAGGTAAGGGCCGAGGCCAGTCCCCCCGGGCTCGGGCGCCAGTCGTCGCTGTCGGGTGAGTGCGACTGCTGCACCGGAAGGCGATTGGCCACGACGACGAAGTCCGCCGTCTCCGAGGCGTCGCGCGGCGCCGCCTCACTGACCCCATCCTCACGCGTCTCGGTCGTCACGCGATACCCCCAGTTCGTCTCCACTTGTCGTGTGCGCGTCTCTTCCAACATCGCTTCGATCTCCTCCAACTAGGTCACTGGTCCCGGTCGGTCCGTGGTCCCCGCGGCGCTCCACCAGCTCGGTGAACCCGCCGGCCCGACGCTGCGGTCCAGGGTGCGCTGCTCGGCCTCGATCACGTCCAAGAGCGCATTGATCAGGGCCAGGTGAGTGAGCGCCTGGGGGAAGTTCCCCCGGTGACGCGCCGTCGTTGGCTCGATCTCCTCGCCGTAGAGTCCCAAGATGCTCGCGGCGCCGACCAGCTTCTCGCACTGGACCCGGGCCCGGTCGAGTTCTCCGATCTCCACCAGGGCCGATACCAGCCAGAACGAGCAGGCCGTGAAACTCCCCTCGGGCTGCCCCTCGAGTCCGTCGTCGGTGGTCTCGGGGCGATAGCGATAGACGAAGGCCCCGTCACACATGTTGTCCGCGATGGCCATGACGGTGGCGCGGATCCTCGGGTCCTGCGCCGGCAAGAAGCCGAGCGAGCCCAGGAGCAGCAACGACGCGTCGAGGTCCTCCGTGCCGTAGGCCTGGGTGAAGTATCCACCCGCGCCCACGGCGTTCTCGCAGATGTCCGCGTGGATCTCCTGCGCCGCGCTCCACCACTGGTCGGCGCGCTCCTTCTCCCCGCGCAGGGCCGCGAGGCGCGAACCACGCTCCGCGGCGACCCAGCACATGACCTTGGAGAAGGTGAAGTGCATGGGCTCGCCCCGCACCTCCCAGATACCGCGGTCCACCTCGCGCCAGTTCTTGAGTGCGGATTCGACCGCCTGCACCACGATTCTCCACGACCGTTCACTCAGTGAATCACGCGAGCGCGTGTGTTCGAACACGCAATCGACGATTGCGCCCAGGATGTCGAACTGGGTCTGGTTGTAGGCCGCGTTCCCGGTTCGCACCGGTCGGCTCCCCACGTGTCCCGTGAGGTGGTCCAACTCGAACTCGGGCACCGCCGTCGCCCCATCCACGGGATAGAGCACCTGGAGGTCGCCCCTCGTCGAGGGAGGACTGTTGGGCGCGTGCTTGGGCTCGAGGACGTCGCCCAGGAAGGCCAGGAAATCGTCGGCCTCGGTGTCGAATCCGAGGGAGTGCAGCGAACGCAGGGCGAAGGCGGCGTCGCGGATCCAAGTGTAGCGATAGTCCCAGTTGCGCTGCCCGCCGGGCTGTTCGGGCAGTGACGTGGTGGAGGCGGCCAACATGGCCCCCGACGGCGCGTAGGAGAGGCCCTTGAGGGTCAGGGCGCTGCGCTGGAGCAATTCGCGCCACGGGTGGTCGGGGAATCGGCCGCCATCGAGCCAGTTGCGCCAGAAGCGGCTCGTCTCGGCCCGACAGAGGTCCACCTGCGCGCGCGTCGTCAACGGCGTCGCATTGCCCCAGTCGAGAACCGCGAAGGAGGATTCACCCTCCGTGAGGCGATGGCGTGCGCGTACCGCGCGTCCCTCGATACCGAAACGCATGTCGCCGCTGAGAGTCAGTCGGTCGAAGTCGGTGTTGGTGGTCGCCACCTGGTCGTAGCCGTCACCGGTGTACTCCCACCTCGCGTCCGCCCGACCGTAGTCGAACGAAGGCTCGCAGTTGAGCACCACGTCGACGGTGCCGTGCAGACACGTGGCCGTGCGCACGAGACAGTGGCGCGCGTCGAAATCACCCGGGGTGCGTCGATGCATGTCGGAGCGTTCTCCGGTGCGGTACCACGGACCGATCGCCATGAAGTCGGTGACGATCAGCCAGCCGCTGCGCGTCTGCCACGTGGTCGCCAGGACCATCGTGCCCGGCACGTACTGACGGTGCGCCGGCACCGCACTTTCGGCGGGCGCCAACCGGAATGAACCGGCGGCGCGGTCGAGAATCGTTCCAAAGACGCTGGCGTCGTGGGGTCGAGGTAGGCAGAGCCACTCGATGGACCCGGTGGGCGCCACCAAACAGGTGTTCTCACAGTCCGAGAGGAACGCGTAGTCGGCGATGCCGGGAAAGATCGTGGCGAGCGCCTCCTGACTCGGGGGACCTTGGGGTCCGACGTCGCGTCGTCGCGAGGAGTGAAACGAATCCGACCTCGTCGCGGAGAACTCGAATCGATTCGACGTCGACTCCGCGGTACCTTTCGCATTCAGCATCACTGGGCCACCTTTGATGAACGACGAAATGGGACTATCCATCCACGAGCGAATCCGACGCGACGTCGTAGTCGAACGTGAAGCACCTCGACGCCACCCTAACGACGTCGCGCCTCTGACTGACCCGCGGGTCGTCGCGACTCGCCGCATCACGACCCGCCGAAGGATTTACGCTTTGACCAGTGTCGATCCGTTGCGCATCGAACCGTGGACGCGCCTCGTCGCGCCATCGCTCTCAACAGATTCTGCGCTCGGTCACAGGTCGCTCTAAGAGTGACACCACCGGTCGCGCCCCTCAACCGTCGGGCCCACGCGCACTCACCACCCCGCGATCGCGTCGCCGTCGCGCCTCGACGACGTCGGCGCGACGTGCACCGCGACGGCGCGCGACGTGGCGCGCGGATGATGCACCGGGCCGAGCGGGGTTCGCTCCGCGCGACGTTGCCAAGGGCCGGGCCGCGATTGGGGATCCGCCCTACCTCAATCAAGGGGCGCGTCGTACCTCGAAGAACTCGCGCAGCAGCGCTGCCGACTCGTCGCGGGCCACGTCGTAGGTGAGTTGTGCCTCATGCAACAGTCGAGGGTCGCAGAGCACGTTGTAGCGCGACCCCACGGCGCCCGCCTTCTCATCGAGTGCGCCGATCACCACTCGCGACACCCGCGCATTGAGCAAGGCGCCCGCGCACATGACGCAGGGTTCGAGCGTGACGTAGGCCGTCACGTCGTCCATTCGCCAGTGACCTCGGCGCTGCGCCGCGCCGCGCAACGCCACGATCTCGGCGTGCGCCGTGGGATCACGATCCACCTCGCGCCGGTTCTCCCCCACGCCGATGACCTCGCCACCGGCGACCAAGACGCAACCCACCGGCACGTCGTCGTGCGCGACGGCCAGACGGGCCGCGTCCAGGGCCTGTTGCATGAAACGCGCGTCAGTGGCGGACTCGGACATAGGTGCACTCTAGAAGTCCCTCGGGGGCGACGGGCGCGGCGCGGTAGACTTGTCGACGGAGGGGTGCGAGAGCGGCCGAATCGGGCAGTCTCGAAAACTGCTGTGTCTACGGGCACCGTGGGTTCAAATCCCACCTCCTCCGCCAGAGGCGAAACGGGTGGCTACGGCCACCCGTTTCGCCGTTCCGAGACGCCACGCGCGGCGTGCAAGTACTCTGGGGATGTCTCTCACTTCCGCACCCCAACGAGGAGTTCTCCATGGTCTCGTCCCTTGAGTCATCAGTCGGCACCCAGCGCCACGTCATCACCGAGCTGCCCGGACCGAAGTCGCGAGCGCTGCACGCTCGTCGCCAGGCCGTGGTCAGCGCCGGCGTGACCAACGGCTTCACGATCTACATCGACCGCGCCGAGGGCGCCATCTTGGTCGACGTCGATGGCAATCGCATCTTGGACTTGGGATCGGGGATCGCCGTCACCGGTATCGGCCACGCGGTGCCCGAGCTGATCGAGGCCGTCTCCACCCAGGTCGCCGCCTTCACCCACACGTGCTTCATGGTCACCCCCTACGAGAGCTACGTGCAGGTGTGTGAGGAGCTCGCGTCCCTCACGCCCGGGACCCACGCCAAGACTTCGGCACTCTTCAACTCGGGCGCCGAGGCCGTCGAGAACGCCGTCAAGATCGCTCGCCACGCCACGGGTCGTCCGGCGGTCATCGTGTTCGACCACGCCTACCACGGTCGCACCAACCTCACCATGGCTCTGACGGCCAAGAACATGCCCTATAAGGACGGCTTCGGTCCCTTCGCCGGCGAGGTGTACCGCGTGCCCATGAGTTACCCGTTCCACGACGGGCTCAGCGGCGCCGAGGCGGCGGCGCGGGCCATCGCCGAGATCGAGACCCAGGTCGGGGCCACCAACGTCGCCGCCCTACTGATCGAGCCCATCCAGGGCGAGGGTGGCTTCATCGTTCCCGCACCGGGCTTCCTGCCCGCCCTGTCCAAGTGGACCACCGACAACGGTGTGGTGTTCATCGCCGACGAGATCCAGAGCGGTTTCGGACGCACGGGACAATGGTTCGCGGTCGACCACGAGGGCGTCGTTCCCGACATCGTCACCACCGCCAAGGGTCTCGCGGGGGGGATGCCCCTCGCGGGAGTCACCGGTCGCGCCGAGCTCATGAACGCCGTGCACGAGGGCGGCCTCGGGGGCACCTACGGGGGCAACCCCGTGGCGGCGGTGGCGGCCCTCGCCGCGATCCGGGTGATGCGCGAGCGCGACCTCCTCGCGCGAGCGCGCGAGCTCGAGACCCTCATGCTCGATCAGCTCAACGCCCTCGCGCGCGATGTGACGATCATCGGCGAGGTGCGCGGACGCGGCGCCATGGTCGCGATCGAGCTCGTCGAACCGGGCACCAAGCACCCCAACGCCGCGGCGGCCAAGGGAATCGTGAAGTACTGCAACGACCACGGCGTGATCGCTCTGAGTTGTGGCACCTACGGCAACGTGATCCGTCTGCTTCCCCCACTCGCGATCACCGACGATCAGTTGTCCGACGGTCTGGGCGTGCTCGCGGAGGCCGTGCGCTCCGTCAGTTGACGCAGCGCTGCGTCGAGACGGGGTGTGGCGAACGCCGGGCCAGCACCTCACGGAGCTGACCCAAACGCGCGGCGTACACCAGCGCGCCACCGGCGATCACGTGCCGGGCGACGACGCCGACCACTCGACCACCCACGAGAACCGGTGCGCCGTACTCCGAGGTGGTCAGTGACGCGACGACCACGTCCATGGTGCGGGTGAAGACCGGGCCGCTGTAGATGTCTCGCCCCGCCCCGGTGACGGTTCCCGCGAGGATCGCCTGGGTCGACGCGCGATCGGTCGTGGAGCGATAACCGACCACCAGCGCCGTTGACCTCGCTGGCGACGACGCGGCCAGGTCGAGGGGCGCCACCTCGAGGCCCGGGCTCATGAGCACCGCGAGGTCGCTGGCCGGGTCGAAGGCCACGACGCGACCCGCGCGACCCGCGACCAAGAAGGTTCGCTCGCCCGCGAGCGCGTGGGCGACGGTGACCACCTCGTGGGGGGCGACCACGAATCCAGTCGCGACATTGGTCACGTGACAAGCTCCCGCGGCGACGACGAGGACTACGCCCTCGGGCGTCGCGACGTCGTGGCGGGTGCTCAAGGGCCGCGTCACGTACGAGGGCAGAGTGGGCGCGACCACGTCCGCGAAGAGACTCGGGACGTTCAACTGACTCAACACCCCCTGAAGGCGACTGGCCACTGCGGGGGGTGCCGGCAGCACTCGCTGGACGTAGCGCAGAATCACCGACTTGTTGATCGACGCCCCCACGGTGCTCCAGGGCACCACGGTCAGCAAGGCGGCGACCAACCAACAACTGATCAGCGTCCCCACGACGCCGACGCTCGCCCCGAGCAGCGAATCCGCCACGCCGAGGCGGCTCTCGTGGACACGCCGAGAGAAGACACCCCCGAAGAAGCGCAGGATAAGACTGCCCGCCACGGTGCTGGCGATGATGATCAGCACCACGTCGAGGGGCCGCCACGCCGTCGCCGCCACGTGCGGGACCACCCTCACCGCGAGATAGAGACCGCCGATCAGCCCGATCAGGCGCCCCAGGAGGGCGCCGGTTTGTCGGATGAGACCCTGGGACCAGCCCCGCAATCCCGACACCACCACCAAGGAGGCAATCGCCACGTCGATCCAGCTCATCCGCCCAGAGTAGGCCCGTGGTGAGCGAGCACGGTGGCGCTCACTAGCATTGATGCACCGAGGTCACGTACGAAAGAATCGCCCCATGAGCCGACACCACATCACGACGAGGGGCGCCGTTCGCAACGTCCTCGTCATCACGATGGCGTCGTTGCTGCTGGCCAGTTGCGCGCAGGCCGCGGCGAGTCTGAGCGCCATGGGACAGCCCTCACTGAGTCTCGCCGCGCCACTCACCACTCTCGCTTGCACCTCCACGGGCGCGTGCATCGCGTTGGGGGCGTCGGGCGGCGCGACTGCCCCCACCAGCGCGGGCCAGGTGCGCAACCACAAGGGAGCCTGGTCCGCCCTGAACCTTCCCCCGGCGCCCATCGCCTTCTTGAACGACGCCGCCTGCGGGGCCAGCACGTGTCTCGTCGGCGGTACCCGTAGCGGCGTGGACCTCGTGTGGTCGATCAACACGAGTGACGGGGCCGTCAGCGCTCTCGCCGGGCCCGCCGGTGGACTCGTGGTGCACAATCTGTCGTGCCCCATCGACGGGCACTGCTCGCTCATTGATCAAGGCGCGCACGGACTACTGCGCTTCATCGCCACGAGCAACACCGGTTCGACCTGGGGCGCGGCGCACCTCTTGAACTGGGCCGTGGACAAGACGACCCGCCTCGACTGTCCTGGCGTGAGCCACTGCTTCGTCGCCACCACCTCGATCACGCATCACGTGACCTTGCGCGAGACCGTCGACGGAGGGACGACGTGGCGCCTCATCGCCACGCCCGCACCGTGGACCTCGCTCGACACCCTGTCGTGCACGCTGACCTGCGTCGCCCTCGTGAGCGACGCGTCGGGTTCGGCGGTGGCCAGTCAGGTGAAGGGGGTGTGGACGTTGACGCGACTGTCCTTCAGCGCGAGTTCGCTGGCCTGCACCTCGCCCACCGCATGCCTGGTGGTGGGACACGACGCCCACGACAACGCCACGATGGCGATGTGGCAAGGTCGAGCGGTGCACGACGTCGCGCTGTCCTACGTGCCCACCGCCTTGGACCACGTGGCGTGCGCCCCCGCGGTGTGCGTGGCGAGCGGCGTGACGACGGTGGTGTCGTTGCGGCCCTAGGGTCGCAGGGCGGCGAGGAGCAGTCGGGGTACCCTCGCCCACGACTCACTGCACTGCACCTCGAAGAGGCGGCGCATCGCCTCGGCCGATCGCCGGTGCGTCACGAACCACGCGGGCGTCGGTCGCGCGACGAAGGGGCCACGCACGACCGACTTCTGCGGTCGCGCGAACATGAGCGTGTTGCCGACCACCCCCACGCCGGACTGGATGTCGGAGGGGTCGTGGCCGGGATACGCGCCCCACGGCGTCGTCGCGATCATGATGCCCAACGCGTGCCAGACGTTCACGCCGATCGTGCCGTAGCGAAGGTCGGCGATGGCGCGATCCAGCGCGGCGGCCATCGTGTCGCGGCGCAGACTTCGCGGACTGACGAGGATCGTCACCGCCAACGTGCCGAACACGACGTCGTTGCAGAAGTCCACGGCTCGCCGAAGGAACTCTTCGGGGTCTGTGGCGTCGAGGGCGGTCTCACTCGTCAGCGCACAAAAGGCCTCGTCACGAAAGCAAGGGTCATCACGTCGCGATGCGTCCACGTCGCGCACCAACGTCCAGGCCATCGCCCCCGGGACCACGTGGCCGATCTGGTGGGCGTCGGGGTGCACCGCGAGGAATCGGTCACGTCGCTCGAAGGCGCCCGGGTAGTAGGCGAGCCGCGTGGGCACGCGCGCCAGCACCGACTCGAGCGCGTCGAGGAACTCCTCACGCTGGGCCCAGCGCGAGTGCGTCACGATCACGCGCGGCGTGAGGCAGTTGAATCCGGCGTTATTGACGAGCATCGTGGCCACGTGCGCCGCCTGGTACTCGATCTCGCGTCGAGTCCACGCGCCGGGCACCACGATCACGGGCGACACGTTGCCCAGCTCCGCGCTCACGGGCTTGGCCAACCTCGGGGAATCGTGATCGCGCGCTGGCCCGAAGACCACCGCGTCGAAGGTCGACACCGAACCAGTCAGGTGGACCGCGTCGACGAGCGGGTGATGGGCGAGGTAGTCCCCCACCTCGATGCCACCGCTCGCCACCGTGACGAATCCCGCCTCGATGAACACCGCCAGCGCTCGTCGCCAGAATTCGACCAGGTAGTCGTTGACGGGATTGGCCTTCAGGATCACCACGCGCCCCTCGACCACGAGTTGGTGTACGACGTCCTTGGGCGCGAGACTCGCCACGTTGCCCGCGCCGAGGACCAGCACGACCCCCTCGTGCTCTCGCGGGTTGGTGTACGCCCGGGCCTGGCCCGCGTGAAGATCCTTCACGCCGATCCCCGGTTCCATCCAGACCTCGGCGCGATCACCGAAGTACACGATCCGCTCGAGGAGCGACGCGGGCAGTACCTGCACGCTGAGTCGATCGCCGGGACGATGGCGCACGGCTCCGCGAACCCGGGGTCGTCCGTGGCGCGCGACGTCGATCAGCGAACGGCGGTACGACGCCAAGGCGCGCACGAACATGCCGACGCCGGCGAGCAGCTCCTCGCCGCCCTCGGTGCCGCCGGGGTCGAGGCCCTTGGCCCGACACGCCGCCTCGTTCCACTCCTGGGCGGTCGCCTGGGTGTCGGCGATGGCGCGCGACAGCATCCGCGCGCGCTCCAGGGCTGGGGTCCGCGCCCACCGTGGCGCGCTGCGCCGCAGCGCGGCGAGCGCCTCGTCGAGCTCGCCGC
>JAJZFO010000164.1 GCA_021805305.1 Actinomycetes bacterium
GACGTAGAGGACGTCGTCATACTTGGTCACGCTCCAGAACCCTCGTCCCTCGGGTTCCTCGGTCCACGCGACGGGCTGATGCGCCCGCAGTTCCTTGAAGACCTCGTGGGGCACGCCCTTGCGGTAGGAGTCGTGCGACGTCAGGATCGTCGAGAAATTGTCCATGTAACGTTCCCCCAGAATGTCACGTCGAATGGTTGTTCGTGACCAAACGATTTGTAGCACGTTTCGCCCCCCCGTGGGTAGAATTACCGGGTGCGACCATTGATCGGCATCTCAGGACGGCGTTGGCCCGCGTCACGTCTGGGGTCGTTTCTGCCTACGGCGATGGTCGACTTATCCTTTGACCTGCACTTCGCCGACTACGGCCGATCGGTCGCCCTGGCCGGGGGGGTGCCGGTCGAGCTCACCCGTGACGCGGACGTCGCCGAAGTCGTGTCGCACTTGGACGGCCTGGTGCTGAGCGGCGGGGCCGACGTGGCGCCCAGGCATTACGACGCCGCACCGCACGAGCAACTCGGCGAGATCGAACCCGACCGCGACGACTGGGAGTTCGCCCTCTACGACGCCGCTCGCGCCAAGGGAATTCCGGTGCTGGCGATCTGTCGAGGCTTCCAGCTGGTCAACGTCGCTCACGGCGGGACTCTCAATCAGCACGTCGAACTCGACGAGGGGGCGGGGCATCCTCAGTGGGACGTCGACGGGCGAAAGACCACGCACCCGGTGAGTTGCCGGGCGCGTTCGCTGATCTCCGAGGTGGTTGGGCCGGCCCTCGAGGTGAACTCGCTGCACCATCAGACGCTGGCGACCCTCGGCGCGGGACTGGTGCTGGGCGCCACCGCGAGCGATGGGGTGGTGGAATCCTTCGCGACCGACGATGGGTCGGTCCTGGCGGTGCAGTGGCACCCCGAGCTGTTGGCACCTCCCGACCCGACCTTCGTCTGGTTGGTGAACGCGGCGGCGGAGTTGGTCGACTAGTCGAGTTCGCGCACGCGTCAGAACCCTGCCTAGAGTCGAGTGCGGCTCGACCGGGGAAGGGAAGACGATGACGTCACTGCGCGCGTTGATGGTGCTGTCGGAGAACTGGACCCTACGCCCCACCCCCGAGTTGGGTGAGCTCGTCGACCTCGCGGTCGAGGCCGAGGCGCTCGGCGTCGACGGGGTGATGATGAGCGATCACGTGGTGCTGGGCGCCAGTGCGAACGCCCGAGGTCTCCCGTTCAATCCTCGCGACTACGCGATGCCGGGCAACCAGGAGCCCGCGTACCCCTGGCCGAGTCCCTATATGGTGCTCGCGGCGATCGCCGCTCGCACCACGACGCTGCGCCTGGTGGTGGGGGCGCTGATTTCCCCTCTGCGCCATCCTCTCGTGACGGCCAAGGACCTGGCCACTCTCGACCAACTCTCGCGCGGACGTCTCGTGGTGCTACCCACGGTGAGTTGGCACGACGAGGAGTACGCGGCCCTCGGAGTGACGTTCCACCGCCGCGGGTCGATCCTGGATGAGCAACTCGAGATCTGGCGACGGGCGTGGTCGGGTTCGCCCGTTCACTTCCACGGCGAGCACTACAGCTTCGAGGACGTCTGGCTCGAACCGCGCGGCGCTCGCCCCGAGGGGCCGAGCCTGTGGTTCGGCGGTTCCTCATTGCATCCGGCGGTGATTCGCCGACTGGTGACCTACGGCTCGGGCTTCAATCCACTGGGCCAGCCGTTGCGTCATGAGCTAGTGGCGCTCGAGACGGCGCTCAAGGAGGCGAAGCGCTCGCCCGAGGAGATCGAGATGGTGGGCGGGTTACGCGGCACCTTTCGTTCCTCCGACGCCGTGGCCGACCTGGACGAGGCGCTCGAGGACGTCTCACCACAAGTGGCGTCGGGGTATCGCACGTTCTGCTTCAAACCATCGATGTTCACCGACGACCTCGACGACGTGGGGCGCATCGCCGCGCGCGTGGTGCGCCGTTTGGGGGAGTGGGGCTAGGTACTTGACACGAATCGTTTGCTACCGTACGGTTGCTGAATTGCCCAGGTGGGCGATGCGGTCCTGTGGGGGGAACCAATGTCACAAGTGTCGAAGACATCCTTAGGTGGTGCGAAGAAACTCACGTTGGTCGATGCCGTCGCCCAGTCGGTGGGCTTCATGGGCCCGGTCTTTTCCATCGCCTTCCTCGTACCGCTGGTGGTGGGCATCACGGCGGCCTCGGGCAACGGCGCGGGCAACGCCGCCGCGCTCTCGGTGATCCTCGCCGCGGTCGGCGTGATCGGGCTCGGTTGGATCATCGCGGAGTACACCAAGAAGATCCAGGCGGCCGGGTCGCTCTACACCTACGTGAGCGACGGGCTCGGTGGGCGAGTGGGGGCCGCGGTGGGCTGGCTCTATTACACGGGCATCCTGGCCCTGAGCGCCGGGATCCTCGTCATGATCGGGGGGACCATCCACGACACGCTGTTGGGGGAGTTCAACTTTCACGCCATCGCCTATTGGGGCTGGGACGTTATCCTGTTCGCCCTGGTGGCGGTGGTGATGTACCTGGGCGTGGCCCTTTCGACGCGCCTACAACTGGTCTTGGCCCTGGTGTCGGTCACGGTCGTCTTGATCTTCTCGGTATACGTGGTGATCAAGAGTGGGGGATTGCACCACATCGGTTCGGGCTTCTCGCCCAATTCATCACCCACGCACTGGAAGGGCGTCCTCTTCGGCATGCTCTACGGCGTGCTGCTCTTCACGGGCTTTGAGTCCTCGGCCAACCTCGGCGAGGAGACGGACAAGCCCGAGCGCAACATCCCGCGCGCGGTGCTCTTCTCGGTGATCGCCATCACGGTGTTCTACGTGATCGGATCCTTCGCCCAGGTCGCGGGTTTCCACTTCAACCTGAGCGCCTTGGGCAAGGCCAACGCCACGGGGCCCCTGTTCGTCCTGGCGAGTCCGAGCGCGCAAGGGGGCTTCGCCAGCGTGGCGATCCGTCGTCTCGTCGAGCTCGTCGTGGTCTTTGACATGATCGCGGTGCTCATCGGCACCGCGGTCGCCGCGTCGCGCGGGGTGTTCGCCCTGGCGCGCGACGAACGCCTACCCCGACAACTCACGACCGTGTCCAAGCGTGGCACGCCCACGGGTGCCACGGGTCTGGTCCTGCTCACCTACGTCGTGGTGGGTGCCTTGGCCCTGTGGTCGACCTCCTTCGCCATCACCGGGTTGCCCGAGTACGTGGCACTGTTCAGTTGGATGTCGACCTACGGCGGATTCGCCATCGCGATCATCTACCTGCTGATCGCGGTGGGGGCACTGCGAGGACTACGCGAGCACCCGGCCAAGGCCAAGCTCTATGTCGCCAGTGCGGTGGGCTTCCTCGTGACGGCGGCCGCCATCTTCGGCGCGATCTACAAGGTCACCGCGCCCACCGTCTACGCGCCTTACACGGCCGTCATCATTCTGGTCGTGGGGCTCATCGCCGCCTCCGTGATGCCCAAGGCTCCCGAGGGGATCGCCGACTACTCGGCGCTCGTCGAGACAGAACAGGGCCCGCTCAAGCTCTGAGCGGCCGGCGTCATGGCGCCATTACGCC
>JAJZFO010000329.1 GCA_021805305.1 Actinomycetes bacterium
TCGCAGGCGACCTGGCTTCGTGGACGTGGTCCACTTACAGTTGCGGGACAGCGTTGGAATCTCACCAACTTCGCTGCTCCGAGGCACCCCGACTCTAGCGCGTGGCGCGTGTCGGGGCGTGGTGAGGATGGCGTGGGCGCCGACAGAGTCGGCGGGGTCACATCTGCTCGGGGGCCTCGATGCCGAGGAGGGAGAGTCCCAGACGCAGGGTCCGCGCGGTGAGATCACAGAGAGCCAGGCGCTCGGTGCGGCTCGGCTCGGGGGCGCTCAGGACGGGACAGGCTTCGTAGAACGTCGTGAACCGCTGGGCGAGCTCGAAGAGGTATCCGCTCAGTCGGTGCGGGTGCAGGGTGGCCATGGCGGCGTCGACGGCCTCGGGGAAGGCGATCAGACCCCGCGCCAGGTCGCGCTCCGCGTCGGCACCGAGCGAGAACCTCGCGGCGCGAGGGTCCCACGCCGTCCCCAGGCGACGGAAGATCGAGCGCAACCGAGCGTGCGCGTACTGCAGATAGGGACCCGTGTCGCCCTCGAAGGCGATCATGCGCTCGAGGTCGAACACGTAGTCGCGCTGGCGGTCGTTGGACAGGTCGGCGTACTTGATCGCGGCGCGCGCGATCTGCGTGGCGAGTTGGTGTCGCTGCTCGGGGGAAAGGTCCTGGGAGCGCTGGACCAGCGCCGCCTCCGCGCGCTCGGTGGCCTCATCGAGCAGGTCGATCAGTTTGATGGTCTCCCCTGATCGGGTCTTGAACATCTTGCGGTCGGGACCGAGCACGTTGCCGAAGGCCACGTGCTCGCAGCGCAGCGCGGCGGGCAGCCACCCCGCGGCGCGCGCCACGGCGAAGACCATCTCGAAGTGCTGACTCTGGGGGGCGCCCACCACGTAGAGCAACTCGTCGGCGTGGAGGTGGTCGACGCGATCGCGGATCGCCGCGAGGTCGGTCGCGGCGTAACCGAACCCCTCGTCGCTCTTCTTGACGATGAGCGGCAACGGCTCGCCCTCGCGATTGGTGAAGCCCTCGGGGAACACGCACAGCGCGCCCGCGCTCTCGACCAGGAGCCCCGCGGCGTCGAGGTCGGTGACGACGGCGTCGAGCATGTCGTTGTAGTACGACTCGCCCACGACGTCGTCGGGGGTGAGCGTCACGTCGAGCGCGCTGTACACCTCGGCGAAGTAGGCCACCGACTCGTCCACCAGGATCTGCCAGAGTCGACGGGTCTCGGGGTCGCCGCCCTGCAGGGACACCACCCGCTGACGACTGCGCTCGCGGAAGTCCTCGTCGGACTCGAACTTCACCCGCGCGGCGCGGTAGAAGCCGTCGAGGTCGCCGATCGACAGCGCGGCCATCGCGGTCGCCTCGCCCAGGTCGACCAGGTGTTCGATGAGCATCCCGAAGGGCGTGCCCCAGTCGCCCACGTGGCTACGAGCCACGACCGAATAGCCACGGAAGCGGTAGATGCGCGCCAGGGCGTCGCCGATGACCGTCGAACGCAGGTGCCCGACGTGCATCTCCTTGGCGACGTTGGGCGCCGAATAGTCGATGACCGCCGTGCGGGGGGTGAGCGTCGCCACCCCGAGTCGCTCGTCATCCAACAGGGCGCGCAGGGTCTCGTCGAGGTACTCCGACGTGAGGGTCAGGTTGAGGAAGCCCGGGCCGGCCACCTCGACCTCGGCCACTCCCGAGAGGTCGAGCACGTCGAGGACACGCTGGGCCATCTCGCGCGGCGCCATCCCCTGGGACTTGGCGAGCGCCATGATCCCGTTGGCCTGATAGTCGCCTCGATCCGACGGCCGAAGGACGGGGTCGGCGCCCACCACCACGTGGTCGAAGGCGCTCTGCAGTCGGCTGAGGAGTACGTCGTAGGGGCAAGTCATCGTCGTATTCTCCCACTTGCCCCGCACGCGCGGGCGCCAGGCCCCCACGCGCGAGGCAAAAAGGGGCAGAATGGTGTCATGACCCCTTCCCTCAACTCCTTCAACGCGCTCGACAGCCTGGACGTGAACGGACGCACCCTGCAGTACTACTCGTTGCGCGCCAGTGGCCTCAGCGCCTTCGCCATCGACCGTCTGCCCTATTCGATCAAGGTCCTACTCGAGAACCTGCTGCGTCACGAGGACGGCGTCAAGGTGACCGCGTCGGACATCGAGGCGCTGGCCCGGTGGAGCGAGACACCCACCCGCCACGGCGAGGCCGCCGGCGACGAGGCCAAGGAGATCGCTTTCACCCCCGAGAGGGTCCTGATGCAGGACCTGACCGGCGTGCCCGCCGTGGTGGACCTGGCCTCGATGCGCGACGCGATCATCGCGCTCGGCGGCGACCCGGCCAAGATCAATCCCCTCGTCCCCGTGGAGTTGGTCATCGACCACTCGGTGATCCTGGAGCGCACGGGAACGCCCGAGAGCTACGACCAGAACGTGGCCATCGAGTACGGACGCAACATCGAGCGCTACACGTTCCTCAAGTGGGCCCAGAGCAGTTTCGACCAGTTCCGCGTCGTCCCCCCGGGGATGGGAATCTGCCATCAGGTCAACCTCGAACACCTCGCGCGAGTCGTCTTCGAGAACCAGGGAGTGGCGTACCTCGACACCGTGGTCGGTACCGATTCGCACACCACCATGGTCAATGGGCTGGGCGTGCTCGGCTGGGGCGTCGGGGGCATCGAGGCCGAGGCCGGGATGCTGGGCCAGCCGACCTCGATGTTGATCCCGCCCGTCGTCGGGTTGCGCCTCTCGGGCGCGACGCGCGAGGGTGTCACCGCGACCGACGTCGTTCTCACCATCACCGAGCTGCTGCGACGCCAGGGCGTGGTCGGCAAGTTCGTCGAGGCCTACGGACCGGGCGTATCGTCGCTCTCGCTCGAGACGCGCGCCACCATCGGCAATATGTCGCCCGAGTACGGCGCCACCTGCGCCATCTTCCCGATCGACCAGGTCACCCTGGACTACCTGGCCTTCACCGGTCGTCCCGCGGCCCAACTCGCTCTGGTGGAGTCGTACGCCAGGGCCCAGGGTCTCTGGCACAGCGCCGAGTCGCCCGAGCCCACGTACTCCGAGTACGTGGAACTCGATCTGGCGAGCGTCGAACCCAGTCTGGCCGGGCCCAAGCGCCCCCAGGACCGCGTGTCGCTCTCGGGGGCGCGCGGCGCGTTCCGCACCGCCCTCGGACGCGAACCCAAGGAGGTGCTGGGCGTGGAGGCCGCGGCGCACCTGCGTGACGGCGCCGTGACGGTGGCCGCGATCACGTCGTGCACCAACACGTCCAACCCTTCCGTGCTCGTCGCCGCGGGACTCGTCGCCAAGGCCGCCGTCGAACGCGGTGTCACCGTCAAGCCGTGGGTGAAGACGTCGCTCGCGCCGGGCAGTCGCGTGGTGATGGACTACCTCGAGCGCGCCCAGCTGGTCGGGCCGCTGGACCAACTCGGTTTCTACCTTGCGGGATACGGCTGTACGACGTGCATCGGCAACACCGGACCCCTCCTCGACGGCGTCTCCGACGCGGTCAACGAACACGATCTCTCCGTGGTGTCGGTGCTGTCGGGCAACCGCAACTTCGAAGGGCGC
>JAJZFO010000359.1 GCA_021805305.1 Actinomycetes bacterium
CGCCACTCAGCACCTCGAGTCGCTGCGCGCGCGTGAGTTCGTCGTAGGCCCGCGGCAGTTCGCCCAGTCGGTCCAAGAGCACGCTCAGCACCGCGTGATGCGCGCTGGCGTGTTCGCGCACGTCCAGCGTCGTGAGGGTGAGCCCGAAGGCCGAGACCGTGATGATCGAACGTTCCAGGGTGCCGCGCGCCAGGCGCTCGGACCCGTTGGCGATGAGTGAGTCGTAGAGCAACATCAGGTCGTCGATGAGTTCCTGGCTCGACGCGTAGTCGTAGCCGTCGCGGTGGCGACCGCGTTGGTCCATGCGACGTTGCGTCTCCTCGAGGCGTACGCGGATGCAGGCGAGCTTCAGGCGGTAGGGCTCCTCGGCGTTGAGGCGCAGGTAGCGCGATTCCGGGTGCAGGCGGGTCAGGTCCTCACCCAGCGAGAGCCGTAGTTCCTCGGAGATGCCCACGTGTTGGATCGAGATCGAGATCTCGTCCATCAACTTGCCCAGCATCGCACGCAGGGCTCGCACCGCGAAGTCGAGGGCGAGGTCGACCACCGACGCCGTCACCTCGGGGGTGACGAAGGGGTTGCCGTCGCGGTCCCCGCCGATCCACGTGCCAAAGGTCAACGGTCGACTGACCGGCGAGATGTTCACCCCTAGGCGCTCGGCGTTGGAGACCAGTTGCTCCAGCACGTCGGGCACCACGCTGCGCATGAGGTGGTCGACGTAGTGAAGGGCGTTGCGCGCCTCGTCGAGGACCTCGGGCCGCTCGAGTCGCAACTCGTCGGTCTGCCACAGGGTGTCGATCAGCTCCGCGGTGCGTCGAAGGCGCAGGGTCTCGCGCAGGGGTGAGTTCGACGACGAGGACTCGTCGAGCAGTGAACTGATGGAGCGCAACTTCAACAGCACCGAGCGGCGCGCCGCCTCGGTGGGGTGGGCGGTGAAGACGGGGCGCACCGCCAGTCGCGCGAAGGCGTCGGAGACCTGCGCGGCGCTGACGCTGCCGGACGCCAGCGATTTGAGGATCTCGTCGGCGACGCGCGCCAGCGGACCGTCGTCGTCGTTGCGGCGTTGGCGCCCCAGTCGGGCGCGGTGGGTCTGCTCGGTGACGTTGGCCAGGTGGAAATACATCGAGAAGGCGCGCACCAACTGGCTGGCCGTTTCGAGGTCGAGGTTCTCGAACTCACGGTACGACAGTCCCATGTCGCGGTCGGCGCTGGTGCGCACCGACTCCACGACGGCGAGGAACTCCTCGGACATCTGGCGTCGCAGGGTGTCGTCGAGCATGGCGCTCAGGGCGTTGAGGTCCCCGTAGAGGGCGTCGCGGTCCTCGAGGTGGCTCGTCGAGGCGGACAGTACCGATCGCGCGGACGAGAAAGGATCAGTCATTGACCAACGTTACAAAATTTCACCCCGGGTGACCTCGCGCCGTCACAGATAGTTGTCATGGTGCCATTCGATGTCGCGCGGCGATCCACTGGAACGACTGGGGGCTGCCCCAGGGTGTGTGATGGACCTCGCGCCGCTCGGCGACGACGACGAACTCCTCGCCGAGGAGGTCGCCGAGCTGCTCGGCGCTGTAGCGGGTGACCTCAAGGCCCGAGCACGTTGTGGGCCCCTCGGGTGAAAAGACGCCGATGATCACGACGCCGCGCGGCGAGAGCGCCCGTCGCAGCGTGGCCGCGTACCGTGGCGCGTGCGCGGCGTCCAAGAAGTGAAGGACCGCGCGGTCGTGCCAGAGGTCGTAGCGACGCGGCGGTTCCCACGTCGTGACGTCGGCCTCGACGGCCACGGCCTCTGGTCCCAGACCCGCCATCGCCTGGGCGAGGGCCGAGGCCGAGACGTCTAAAAGGGTGATGTCGTGGTGGCCCCGCGACCGTAGTCGTTCGCCGAGCAGCGACGCGCCCGCACCCACGTCGAGGACGCTGAAGTCGGGGGTGACGCCGAGTTCGTCGAGGAGCGCGAGGGAGGTGACGGGTTCGGATTGGAACCAACTCACCTGATCGGGCTCTCGCGTGTCGTAGACCTCGTTCCAGTGTTCAGACATCTCGGCCCCTTTCCCTCACCGCCACGCTACAAAGCAAAGAGCCCGGGAGGGGGCCCGGGCTCTTTGGGTACTTCTCCGGCTGAGCTACACGACGGTAGTGTCGTCGACCCGTCGGTAGTGCCGGAGACCTAGCAGCGTCAGCACCAACATCAGTGCGGCTGCGACGAACGCGCCGATCGCGGCGTACAGCGCGATCTGGCCGAAGAACCAGTAGCCGTAGGCGTTGAGCAGTGACCCGCGCAACATCGTGCCCTTGAAGATGGTGTTCACCTGATCGGCCAGTGCCGTGTTATTCGGCTCGGCCTGGGCCTTGGCGCTCAACTGAGAGTAGGTCTGCCCACCACCGATCTCCTGCAGGTGTACCGCGATGAAGTCATTGGCGTACACCTCGGCTTGCGCACCGGTCAGCATCTGCTGTCCGGCGTACTGAGAGACCGAGGGGATCATCGAGGGGGTGATCTCGGTGCCGTCCTTGGCGTGGTCGAAGGCGGACTTGGGGGGGAAGAAGATCTTCTGCTCGGCCAACTGGGTCCTGACCTGGTTGTTGGCGAAGTTGTACCCGATGAACAGGCCCACACCCGCTCCGATGAGGACGACCGTCAGTATTGTCCCCAGCCAGGTGAGTAACAGGTCTAATGTGCGACGCTTCATTTTCGAGGTCCTTTCTTAAGTACCTCCTACATTGTGCGCCCCTTCACAAGTGAAGGAAAGGTGGGCAGTAGAGCCATATGTCATTTAGGTTACGGCGGGTGACTCAGAGTTCGATGCCCAGTCGCTTCAAGAGGCCCATGCCCATGACGGCCGCTTCGCAGCCCACGCGTTCGAGGTCGGCGAGGTCGTCGTCGTCGCGCACGCCGCCGGCGGCCACCACCTTGAGACCGCTGGCGCACACCCGCGCGTAGAGATCGAGGTCGGGTCCGCTCATCGTCCCGTCGCGCGCGATCGCGGTGACGTGCAGGCGCGTCACGCCGGCGCGTCGACAGTGCTTGAGCGCCTCGTCGACGCCCACGCCCGTGCCGGCGAGCCATCCGCGCACCGCGAGTTCGCCCTCGCGCACATCCAGGGCAACCACCAGGCGTTCCCCGAGTGCGTCGACGTAGCTATTCAACGCGTCGGGTCGGCTCCACAGCGCCGTGCCCAGGATGACGCGACTGGCGCCGGCGGCGATCACGTCGCGTGCGGCCTCGAGGGAGCGGATCCCCCCCGACACCTGTAGGGGTATTCCCCCGGCGAGTTCGACGCAGCGCGCGATCACCTCGGTGCGCAGCGCACCGTCGCGCGCGCCCTGCAGGTCGACCACGTGGACGAGCTCGGGGTGGGTGGCGAGGACCCGGGCGAAGAACTCGTCCAGGGGTTGGCGAAACCGGACGCGCTCGTAGTCGCCTTGCTCGAGGCGCACGGCGAAGTCGCCCAGGAGGTCGATGGCGGGGATCAGTTGCATATCAGCGTGTTAATACGCTAGCATGATGCTATGACTAGTGGCAAGGTACCGGCGGCCGACGCGCACGATG
>JAJZFO010000178.1 GCA_021805305.1 Actinomycetes bacterium
GAGGCGGCGTGAACGTTGATAGCCGCGCCGGTCGTAGGCGACCACGTCGAAGTCCTCGAGGCGTCGACTGAGCCGGGTGAAGGATGACGCCCGGTCGAGTCCGCCGTGGATGGCGATCACGGTAGCGCGAGGCGTCGGCACCCGGTGCTGCGCGAGCGCCAGGGGCTCGAGGGGCGAGGGCTCGAGGTAGCGCAGACCTGACGGTGTCGCGGCGCTGTGCACAGTGCAAAGTTACCGGCCCACGCGCTCCTCGGCGCCCCCCACCCGCACTGGCGCCCACCGGCCATCGACAACCCGGCCAGTGGGCCGATGCAATTAGGCTGGGGAGGTGACGACTCCTCCCGAAACCCCCTCTTCGCGCGCACACAAAGGTTCCTTCGGCCCCAATGCGTGGTTGGTCGACGACATGTACGACCGCTTCTTGAAGGACCCCGAATCCGTCGCCGCGAGCTGGCGCGAATTCTTCGTCGATTACCAGCGTTCGCCGGTGCCCGTCGTGACCGCGTCGCACGTCGTCGCCCCCGCGGCGAGCGCCGCCGCGACGCCCGCCGTCATCAACGAGGAGGCGACGCCGCTGCGCGGTGCCGCGGCGCGGATCGTGTCGAACATGGAGGCCTCACTGAGCGTGCCCACGGCGACCAGTGTGCGCACCGTGGCGGCCCGACTCCTCGAGATCAACCGTGCGTCGCTCAACGAGTCGTTGTCGCGCACGACCGGGGCGAAGGTCTCCTTCACTCACCTCATCGCCTTCGCGATCATCCAGGGATTGCGTCAGATCCCGTCGATGAACGCGACGTTCGTCGACGCCGTCGACGCCAAGGGCACGCCCGGCGTCATCCGCCACGAACACGTCGGCCTTGGCCTCGCCGTGGACGTCGAGCGACCCGACGGTTCACGCAACCTTCTGGTACCGGTGATTCGTGACGCCGACACCATGGACTTTCGCGAGTTCCTCCTGGCCTACGAGGAACTCGTGCGCAAGGTGCACAGCGCGACCTTCGGCGCCGACGACTTCGTGGGTGCTACGTGTTCGCTGACGAATCCGGGCACCCTGGGCACGGTCCAGTCAGTGCCGCGACTCATGCCCGGCCAGGGCGCCATCTTCGGCGTGGGCGCGCTGGCGTGGCCGGCGGGTTTCGAGGCGGCCGATCCCGCGGCGCTCGCGCAACTGGGCGTGGGCAAGGTGTTGACATTGACCTCGACCTACGACCATCGCATCATCCAGGGCGCCGAATCGGGGCTGTTCCTCAAGTACGTCGCCGAGTGCCTCACCGGCGCGCACGATTTCTACGACCGGATCTTTGAGTCCCTGGGCATTCCCTACGAGCCGGCGCGTTGGTCCAAGGACCTGCACACGTCGAGTGGCGTGAACGACCATGACCTGATTCTCAAGCAGATCCGCGTCCAGGAGCTCATCAACATGTTCCGTGTGCGAGGTCACCTCAACGCCCACCTCGACCCCCTCAACACCGAGCCGCCGGCCCTTCACCCCGAACTCGACCTGGCGACCTACGGCCTCTCCATCTGGGACCTGCAGCGCACCTTCGTCGTCGACGGACTGGCGGGTAAGAGCGAAGCCACCCTCGAAGAGATCCTGGCCATCCTGCGAGACGCCTACTGTCGCACGACGGGTATCGAGTACGGGCACATCATGGACCCCGAGCAGAAGCGCTGGATCCAGCAGCGCGTCGAGGGCGTCAAGAGCACGACGTCGGTGACGCAACAACGTCACATCCTCGACGCGCTCAACGAGGCCGAGGTCTTCGAGCGCTTCTTGCACTCGCGCTACGTCGGACAGAAGCGGTTTGGCCTCGAGGGTGGCGAGTCCACCATCGTGGCGCTGCAGACGATCCTCGACGCCGCGGCGGACCAGGGGGTGCGCGAGTCGGTGATCGGTATGGCGCACCGTGGTCGCCTCAACGTGCTGGCCAACGTGGTGGGTAAGAGCTACAGCGACATCTTCTCTGAGTTCGAGGGCAACCTGGACCCCGAGAGCGTGCAAGGCAGCGGTGACGTGAAGTACCACAAGGGCGCCCGCGGCGTCTACAAGAACCCCAACGGGGCCACCATCGAGGTGTCGATGGCGTCGAATCCGTCGCACCTCGAGGCGGTGAGTCCGGTGGTGGAGGGGATCGTGCGCGCCAAGCAGGACCAGGTGGTGCGACCCAGTGACGGGACCAAGACGGTCCCGGGTCCCGACCACTTCCCGTTCCTGCCGATCCTCGTGCACGGCGACGCGGCCTTCGCCGGCCAAGGGGTGGTCGCGGAAACGCTGAACCTCTCGCAGCTTTCGGGCTATCGGGTGGGTGGGGCGATACACATCGTGATCAACAACCAGGTCGGTTTCACCACCGCCCCGGAGTCCGCCCGTTCGAGCTTCTACCCGACCGACATCGCCAAGATGATCCAGGCCCCGATCATCCACGTGAACGGTGACGATCCCGAGGCCTGCGCCCACGCGGCCCGACTGGCCTACGACTACCGCCAGGAGTTCCACCGCGACGTCGTGATCGACATCGTCTGCTACCGACGCCACGGTCACAACGAGGGCGACGACCCCAGTTACACCCAGCCCCAGATGTACAAGATCATCGACCAGATGCGCTCGGTGCGCAAGGTCTACACCGAGACGTTGATCCGCCGCGGGGACATGACGATGGCCGACGCCGAGCACGCCCTCGATCAGTTCAACGAACGGCTCCAGAGCGTCCTTGACGAGGTGCGTACCGTCCCGGTCCCCGAACTCGCCGAAGTCCCGGTGGCCGAGATCCCGGCCGACCGGCCCGCACCCGCCACGGGGGTGGCCCAGGACCGGCTGCTGGAGATCGCGCGGGTCTCGATGTCGGCGCCGGCGGACTTCACCGTTCACCCCAAGCTCGAGCGACAGTTCGTCCAGCGCCGGGCCCTGCTCGAGTCTGGCGAGGTGGACTGGGCCCTGGCCGAAGCGCTGGCCTTTGGATCACTGACGCTCGAGGGCACCAACGTGCGACTCATGGGTCAGGACTCGCGTCGCGGGACCTTCTCTCATCGCCACGCCGCACTGATCGACTACGAGAACGGCGCGCAGTACGTCCCTTTGGCGAACCTCAATTCGCCGGGGTTCTTCACCGTGCGCGACTCCTTCTTGAGCGAATACGCCGCGCTGGCCTTCGAGTACGGCTACTCCGTCGAGTCCAACAGTTCCTTGGTGATCTGGGAGGCGCAGTTCGGCGATTTCGTCAACGGCGCCGAGATCGTCATCGACAACTTCCTGGTGGCCGCCGAGGACAAGTGGGGGCAGACGGCGGGACTGGTCATGCTGTTGCCCCACGGCTACGAAGGCCAGGGCCCCGAGCATTCGAGTGGGCGCATCGAGAGGTTCTTGTCGTTGTGCGCGCGTAACAACATCCGCGTGGCCCAACCCACGACGGGTGCCCAGTACTTCCACCTGCTCAGGAGTCAGGTACGCCGCGAACACGTGACGCCGCTGATCGTCTTCACCCCCAAGTCGATGTTGCGCGCCGTGCAGACGCGCCGGCCGCTGTCGGCCTTCGAGCACGGTTCC
>JAJZFO010000149.1 GCA_021805305.1 Actinomycetes bacterium
GCGCGCCCACTCCCGTGCCCACCACAACGGGTCAGCCAGTGACGCCGACGCCGTCGACCTCGACCGGCGTGGGACTGACCATCGTCTCTCCGAAGGTGGCGCCCGGCGAGACCGAGACGCTCAGCGCTCGTTCCAACCGGCCCCATGACTCCTGTGACTTGACGGTGATCCTGCCCAGCGGGCGAGAGAGCACGGCTGATGGCCTGGGCTCGACGTCGGCCGACGCCCGCGGCCAAGCGACGTGGACCTGGCGAATCGGTTCGAGGACGGACGCGGGAACCGCGCACGTCACCGTGACCTGCGGCGGGGGCGTTGCGCAGGGTACGTTCGTGATTTCCTGACCCATCGACACCGCCCCCAAGTAGTTAACCCTTGCGCCCGGGGGTGACGCGTCACGACCCCATCCATGTCGTACCAACGCGCGACCGATGGGTCGTCCAGAGGGTCGGCGGTCGAAACGAGGTACGCAGTGGCGACACGACGTGCGAACCACGAGGGTTCGATCTACCAACGCAGCTCCGACGGTAGGTGGATCGCCGCCATACGCACGGGCCGCGGACCCCAGGGCCAGCTCAGGCGCAAGTACGTCTCTGCTCGTTCGCGTCGCGAGGTGGTGGTCAAACTCCGGGCCCTGCAACGCGAATTGGATGACGGGCTGCTCGCGCGAGACGGTCGCATCACCCTGACGGCACTCTTCGAGCGCTGGTGCGAGGACGTCATGCGCCACCAGGTGCAGGCCAGCACCCTCAGGAACTACGCCAGCGTCGCCAGGGTGCATATCCTGCCGAGTCTCGGACACAAGAGGTTGGCCGAAATCAACGTCACTGACGTCGACCACCTGCTCTCACTCAAGCGCGATCAAGGGCTCGCACCGTCGACGGTGCGCCGGATCCGTCTCGTGCTCGCCCAGTGCCTAAATCAGGCGATCCGCTGGGGTCTGCTCGTTCGCAACGTCGCGGTCCTCTCCCACGCGCCCAAGGTGTCACGATCAGAGGGGCGCACCCTCACTCCCGACCAAGCGCGTCACTTTCTCGCCGTCCTCAAGGGACATCGTCACGAGGCACTCTTCGCACTCATGTTGTCCACCGGACTACGCCGCGGAGAGGCGTTGGGACTGATGTGGAGCGACTTCGACCGTGACGCGGGCGTCATTCGCGTCTCGCGCCAACTCCGGCGCGAGGATGTTGGACTGGTCACCCGCGACACCAAGACCTTTCGCAGTCGTCGCGCCGTGAACCTGGCGGACCGAATGACGCTCACCCTCCTCGAACACGAGGTCGCCCAACGCGCCGAGCGCGAGAAGCGCGCCGACCGGTGGACCGATTCGGGATTCATCTTCACCACCACGCGAGGAACGCCCCTCGATCCGAGGAACCTCTACCGCGAGTTTCGCAAGATCTGCGACCAGGCGGGTCTGGGGCCCTGGCACCCTCACGAGTTGCGCCACTCGGCAGCCAGCCTGATGCTCGCCCAGGGGGTCAAGCTCCACGTGGTGAGCCAGGTCCTCGGCCACTCCTCAATTCGCATCACCTCTGACGTCTACGGCCACCTCCTCGAACCCGACCGCGAGCAGGCGGCCCTCGCCCTAGGGGCTCTGCTCTGGGATGACAACGACGAGTCGACCTGACGCGATGGACCATACGATCAACCCCTCGGACCTCGGGGACACCGGGTCAGCCGCCCAGAGGTCCCCCGGCGACCAACGCATCCAGACTCCCCACGTGAGGCACGGCGATCCAGCCCTCGCGACGCACCGTCGACATCTCATCCTTGGGTGGAGCGACGACGAGGCTCGTCGCGGCGGCGCGCGCGACCATTGCCGCGACCACCGCATCTAGGGCGTCGTCCTCGCGCCGACAGAGTTCGACGTCGCTCTCGGCAATCTCGAGCCAGGGCGACCGGTCGAGCAACTCACCGACCAATCGAGCGCGCGCGCCCGCGTTCTTGTTCTTGTACGGTCGCTTCTCGAAGCCCCAGGCGCGCAAGGCCGCCGCGGGATAGACCTCGACCACGACGCCCGAGCCGTCGCGAGCGACGTCGAAGGGGAGACGTGAGAGCAGTGCCGCCGCACGCATCGTCGGAATCGCGATTCGGTCGGCCGACACCGACAACGGCGGACGACTACCGGGAATCCGGGCGACCTCGCGATCGGTGAAGCGCAATCGGTAGCGGGCATTGTCGCGGTGGTCGTACTCCAGCGGCCAGGGGCCCATCTGGGAGTGCTGGGTCAGCGCGTCGACGAAGGCGACCGGCCATCCCAGGGGCACGTCGATCCCGAGTTTGTCGACATCGTCGAGGAGAGCGATAATCTCATGATCCTTGACATCGACCTGCAGTCGTTCGACCGTCGCGGCGCCCTTCGTCCACTCGATGACGCAGATCGCGGTCTTCTTGTCCTGGGAGGCGAGGTCGACGCCAGCGGTGCGCATCGAAAAAGCGTAATCACACCGAGGTCGAGGGAGGCGTCAGGCCCCCGGCGATCACGGCGAGGGGTCACGCCCGCGCGACCTCGTCACCTGAGCAGTGTCTCCACGGCCCGTGCGGCGATGTGCGCCATCGGCATCGCGCAGAGAGCTCGAGCGGCGCCGTGCCTCGGCGAGAAAGTGTTCACCCTCGTGGACGGCGCGGCTGGCCTCGCGGATCTGCGACCGCGGCGTCGTCAGGCAGCGCGGCCCGAGCCCCAATCTTCGAATAGTTGGGTGATGGGCACCTGATCACCTCCGGTAGCCGACCTCCCGTCAGGTCTCGGAATAGACGCGCGGATAATGAATGTCACGACGCCTCACATCAAATTTGTATTGATGTCACGGTCATTAGCCTCGATTCATCGGGCCGGTCCACGCGACCGGTGATGAACACCCGCCTAGTCCCTAACCGACCGCGCGCTTGAGTAGCTCGATTAGCCTCTTCTTGTCGGCGACGGTCAACTTGGTCACGGCGTAGGAGGTGGGCCACATATTGCCCTCATCGACGTGAGCGGCCTCCTGGAACCCCACGGTGGCGTAGCGCACCTTGAACTTGGCGGCGCTCTGGAAGAACACGACGACCTTGCCCTCGGCGTCGACGTAGGCGGGCATGCCATACCACGTCTTGGGTCGCAGGTCGGTGTGCTTGGTCACCAACTCGTGAACGGCCTCGGCCAATTCCTTGTCCGTGCCGGTCATCGCGTCGATGGCCGCACGACACGCCGCCGCGAGGTCTGCCCCCTCCTTGGCCGCCTTGGCTTCGGCAGCCGCGGCGCGCATAGCGGCCCTTTCTTCCTTGGTGAACGTTGAACTCATGGCTCTCCCCATCGACGTCTGGTGTACGACTCGCAAACTAGTACCCCGAGCCATCGCGGTGCTTCTCGAATCCTGCTTCTCGGCGAGTGCCTCGCTAGGCGATGAGTTGGCGCGATACGCCGGCGGGCTCGCGCCACGCGAAGAGCCAGCCCACGACCGTCGCCGCTGCGGGCATGGCCACGAGGATCAAGAGTAGATTCATCACCGGCACCGAGGCCAGTGACGACACGCCGTCGAGCGCACTGGTTCGGCTGAAGCCGAGCAGTGCCACGTAGGCGGCGCTCGTGCCCATCAGCGCACCCACGAAAGCGAGGGCGCCGGCCGTCGTCGCCGTGAGCGCTCGTCGCGTCCAGCGACTGGCGCCCGTCGCCATCAGGATCCGCAGATCGCCTGCGGTCTCGCTGCGGATGAGGCCGATGGTCATCGCGAGAATCCCCAGGGCCAGCACGACGCCCACGAGGGTCGCCCAGTCAACGATGGTGGCCGACGTAGGCATGCTCGACCGACTCTCGACCGAGAGACCCGCCGCGGCGGCGGCGCCACGCACACTCGTCAGTTGACTCGCACTCAAGGGTGAGGGCGTCTCGACCAACCAACCCGACGTCACCGGGGTGAGCCCGAGCTTCTTGAGCGCGTATTCGGTGATCACCGTGTTGGGCGCCGACGTCCCCGAGGGAAGAGTCGTGATCTCTTGGATGACGGGATTGGCCTCGCACGTCGTCGCGGGGCACGGCCACGACGAACCACTCGGGGCGCCCGACGAGGCCTTGCCCGCGTCGCGGAAGTAGTTCCCGTAGACGATCTGCATCTCGCTCAGGTTGGAGAAACCCGGGCGCATCGAGAGGACTTCGGCGTTGGGGCGAAGGGCGGAGGTCCTCACCCCGAAGTCGCGCAGCAACTGCGGGGTGGCGACGTAGAGGGGGCCGGAGTAACTACGTCCCGTCGCGGCGTGCTGCAGTGTCGCACTGGTGGTCTCGAGCGTGACCACCGTACGAGACCCCACCGAGGTGGCGATAGCCATCGCATCCTTGGCCAACGACGCGAGTCGCGGGCCCGTGACGGCGCCGGGTTGGGAGGCGTTGCCAGGGCCGCCGGGACCGTAGGGTCCATTCGGCGTGTAGATGATGATCTGCGACGACGACAGGTTGGGCCCCGCGTAGTCGAGCACGTTGCCAAAGCGCGCCGCCGAGGCGATGATCACGACCACGGCGATGAGAACGCCCATGCTGATGGCCCCTAAGGCGGCGCCCGAGCGGGCGCGATATCGCGCCAGGTCGCGCATGGACATGCGAATGGTCAAGGGCGCGTGTCGCGACGCGCGGTCGAGCAAGGTCAATACGAAGGGTGACAACAACACGACCGCGACGATCAGGGTGATGAAACCCAGGGCGAGGGCTCCGACGCCGGCGCCCTTGGCCCCACTCGCACCCGCGACGCCGAGGAGGAGGAAGGCGACGACGACGAGCACGACTCCGGGGCCCGCGCTACGGCGCAGTTGACGAGGTGGTGCGGGGCGCCCCGCCAGTGCGGCCACCGTGGAGATACGCGTCATGGCGTTCGCCGGACGCACCGAGGCGACGTAGGCCGCGACGACCGCGAGAACCATGGCGAGGATGATCACCGCCCAAGGTAGTTCGAAGACCCCCACCACGTGATGCGCACTGGTCTCGAGGACGGGCCGATACGCCAGCCAGGCCGCCACACCCAGGACGAACCCCCCGGCCGCTCCCACCAGTCCCACGAGAAGGCCATTCGCGCGTACCACCAGTCGCAGGTGCGCGTCGGAGGCACCGAGTGCGCCCAACATCCCAATGGCGCGCAGTCGTCGTTGGGCGACGACGGTGAAACCCGCGATCGCCACGAGGGCGATCATCATCATCGCCATGGTGACCAGCGCGATCGAGATGGTCTCGGGGTTGAGCACGTTTCCCTGCACCACCATCTGGGTCGTGATGACGTTGGTACCCAGTCGCTTGGGCGACGTCCCCGCGGGCGCGTCGAACAACACGGTGATCGACGTCGGCGAGGTGACTTGCCCGGGTGTGACCAGGGCGAACTGATCGAGGAGGTTTTGGGGATTCTCCACGATGCCCACCACCGTTCGCGAGACGTTGCCCTCGCGCCAGACGCCGCCGAGCCTCACGCCGAGCTCTGAAGCGACCCCCGCACTGAGGTCGACCTCGTGGGAGTTGCGCACGAACCGTCCCGAAGTGATCGCCAACAGGCTACGTCCGTAAGGTCCCGCGGGATCCTGTGCGCGCAGGTCGAAGGTGTCCACCGACCCCCGCACGGTGATCGTCTGGTTGTCGATCCGCTCGATGGTCCCGTAGCGCTGGTGGAGCGCCGCGATCTCGGCGCTGGTCGTGGCGTTCGCCGCAGAGAACGTCGCGAGGTCGCGAGCGCTGCCGAATCCGACGTAGGGCTTGAGGGGGGTGTTGACCGCGACGCCCACGGCCACGGTGGTGACCGCCACCGAGAGCACGATCAAGGAGAGGACCAGGAGCTGTTGACGCCACTCGCGACGCAACAGTCGCCACGACCACCGGATCACCGCGCGCCGCGCGGGCAGGCCCCCGTCGAGGGGCCGCTCCTCTTGGCCCGGGTCGACCATGGTCACGACGCCGGAGGGGTCGCGACGTCGCCGAGCAGGTCCTCGGGCCGGGGGGCCGGCAGCGTCTCATCCACCGCCCTACCGTCACGCAGGAACACCACCCGGTCCGCCCACGAGGCGAGTTTCGCGTCGTGGGTCACGACCAGTGCCGCGACCCCACGGTGGCAGGCCGCCAGAATCATGCGCATGACGGCCTCGCCGTTGACCGAATCCAGCGCGCCCGAGGGCTCGTCGGCCAGGAGCAGATGACGTTCGCCCACCACCGCGCGAGCGATGGCGACACGTTGGCGCTCCCCACCGGACAACTCATCGGGGAAGCGCTCGGCTCGCTCGGCGAGACCGAGTTCTTCGAGGGCCGCCATCCCCTGGGTCCGCGCCTTCTTGAGCGAGACGCCGTCGAGTTCGAGGGGCAGCGACACGTTCTCGACCGCACTCAGTCCCGCCAGGAGATTGAAGTCCTGAAACACGTAGCCAATGGTGCGTCGGCGAAGGCGCGCCTTCTCGTCGCGCGACATCGTCACGACGTTGTGTCCGTCGACCAGCACGTCGCCCGTGCTCGGCGACTCGAGGCTCCCCGCGATGGTCAACAACGTGGATTTTCCCGATCCGCTCGGACCCATGATCGCCACGAGGGAGCCACGCTCCACCGCGAGATCGATGTCACTGATCGCGTCGACTTCGGTGTTGCCCTCGCCGTAGACCTTTGAGACCTTCCTCATTTCCAACATGCTCATCGGCGTGCCCCCGTCCGGCGCGCGACGCGCGGCGCCTCGTTGGTTTCGCTACCGTCGGACTCGCGCATCTCGGCGTCGAGACTCGCGCGGCGTAGTCGACCGTCGGCGGAGTCGAGCCAGCGCACCACCGCGTCGAGACGGTAGAGCTCCGCGTCGACGGCCAGGGCGAAGGCGAGGTCGAAATGAGCCTCATCCTCCTTGAGCCGTGTCCACTGCTGCATCAATTGCACCAAGTACCGACGGTGCACCTGGATCACGTCGCTGACGTTCACGCCGGGAATACGAGAAGCCACCAGGATCTTGATGACCAGTTCGTCGCGCGGTGGTCGGGCGAGGTCGGGGGGCGTACGCAACCAACGAGCCAGTTCCGACTTGCCACGTGCAGTGATGCGATAGTTCCGTTGACGTTCGTCCGCGTCGGCGTCGTCGACCTCGGCCAGTCCGTCCCTCTCGAGTCGGTCGAGAGTCGTGTAGACCTGTCCCACATTGAGTGGCCACACCGCGCCCGTGTTTAACTCGAACTCCTGGCGAAGCTGGAATCCGTATTTGGGCCCCTCGCTTAAGAGAGCGAGTAGCGAGTGTTTGACGGTCACCTCTATACCCCCACGTTGAACATACTCAGTATGCTACTCAATATGTATGTGAGTGACAAGTGCTCCTTTTTCCTTCACCGCTCGCGCATCACGTCGCTCACTTCGAGCCACGAGAACGACACGCAACGGTGCGCCGGCGATCGATCCACCCGCGAGTGAGGAGGCAGGCCCTCGTCGCACCATCGCTCGCCACTGTCGTCAATTGAGGATGCCCCCGGTATCCCTCTCCGGTGCTAGGCCACACCCGTATCCTCGTCCTCGTCCTTGACCACAAGCTTGAGCACCCCATGCGTCACCACGCCGACGCTCGGCGCCCCCGCTCGCATCGTCGTCGTCTCAGGGCCCCTAGGACCATGTCCGACTCGTCGTCAGCGAGATCGCAACGGACCTTTCCAACGAAAACATTGGGCCGACACGTCACGGTGGTGGTTATTGTGACCTCAGAGCAGGAGGGTGTGATGGCGATTGACGAGGAAATCTCGACTTTCATCCAGACCAGCGAACTCCCCTTCGTCTTGACCCGACTCAGCGACTTCACCATCGAGGCGGCCTCCGCCGCGTACTTCGACCAAGTCGCCATTCCTCCCTCCGAGGTGCTCGGCGCTTCAGTCTTCTCCCTGATGGATGAGGATGAACGGCCCCGAGCCCGCGAAGCGCTACAGGCACTGGCCGACGGTACCGTGGACTTCTACCGGACCTACCGCCCGCTGTCGGCGGCACGAACCCATCGCACGGGCGTGTACGTCTGGTCGCACGCCATCGACTTCGGTGAGCGCCGCTACGCCTTGACCCAGATCCGCGCCGTCGACGCCGCCACCGAGAGCCCCCTCGTGACGAGTCTGGGATACGAACCGACGAGTTTCGCCATCGGCATCATGGACGAACGCGGCGTCGTGACCTCGGTGAGCAACGACCTCGACCAGGTGATCGGCGTTCGCGCCGATGACCTCATCGGCCACCACCTCCTGGCACCCGAACAGCGAGGACTCTGGACGCACTTCCACGCCGCGCACCCCTCGCGCAACGGCTGCGCGATGTCGTTGCCCTATCAGGCTCCCGCGCGTTCACGCCTGGCCGTGTCGACGCAGTGTCTCCTGGTCTGCCTCGCGGGGTCGCGGTCGATCTGCTTCATCCTCTCGAGGAATCCCGCGTCAGTGACCCGCGCCAGCACCGACCGCATCGGCGAGCTCGAACAACACCTTCGTCGCATCGCCCACGAAGTGCAAGCCAGCGGGGTGATCGGCGCCATGGCGACCCTGCCCGATCCCGAGCGCTTCCCCCAGTTACGCACGCTCAACTCGCGGCAGTGGGACATCCTCACCCGGTTGCTGCGCGGCGACCGAGTGCGCACCATCGCCGAGGACATGTATCTCAGCCAGAGCGCCGTGCGCAATCACCTGAGTGAGGTGTTCCGCCGTTTCGACGTCCACTCTCAATCCGAACTGCTGTCACTGCTGCGCTCCTAGGTCGAATCGTCCGCACTTCGGACGCGACGCCGGTCACGACGTCAACGGTCGCCCGCCATGCTGGTCAGGTGGACAATGAGGTCGAGTCGACGGCCACCCCATTCGAATATTCGCAGTTGTCGCGGGTGGCCGACCGACTTCTCACCCCCGTCGCGGTGATCGCTCCTGACTCGACGTTGCGCTACGCCAACCGTGAGGTGGGCCGCGTGCTCGGCGTCGACGTGAGGGCACTGATCGGTCGACGAATGCTTGACCTAGTGCACCCCGACGACGTGGCGAGGGTCGCCCAGGAGATGGCCGACATCATCCTCGCCGAGCCCGGCGGGGGATTCACGCGCCTTCGCCTTCGTCACGGCGCCGACCAGGACTGGCGCATCGTCGACGCCTACGCCCACAATCTCCACGACGACCCCCTCATCGGTGGGGTGCTGATCTCGGGCAGTGACGTGACGGAGGAGGAGAATCTCGGCCGCGCGCTCAAGTCATTCTCCGACGTCACCCGGATTCTCATGCACGCGCGCGACGAGAAGCAATTGTTGTCGGCCGTCTGCGACTCGGTCATCGAGAACGGCGAGTACCTGGTGGCCTGGGTGGGATACGCGCGCGACGACGCCGACAAGACCGTGGAGCTAGTGGCGGTCAGCGGTGAGAGCGCCTGCGTGAGCAATGACGTCACTCGATGGGACGACAGCGACTGGGGTCGGGGCCCGACGGGCGTCGCCATTCGCACGAGGACCCCGCAAGTACTCAACGAGCCCCACCATTCGACACGCTACGACGCCTGGCGCGAGCAGATGGACGTCTTCGGGGTGCGTAGCGTGTGTTCGCTCCCCCTCGTGCTCGAGGACCGGGTGGTGGGCGCGCTCACCATCTATAGCCGCGAGCCGCACAAGTTCGCGCCCGCCGAGATGCGGGTGCTCGCGGATTACGCCGACGAACTCTCCTTCGGGATCCGCCGATTGCGCGACGTGCAGCGTCTCGAACGCAACGAGTCGCAACTGCGTCAAGCCGAGCACCTCACCCACGTCGGTCACTGGGAGTGGGAACTCGCGACGAATCGACTCGAGTTCATGGCCGACGAGATCTACGCCATCTACGGCACCGACCCTGAGCATTGGGACGCGACGCTCGAGTCCTTCCTCGCGGCCGTCCCCGACGAGGAGCGTCTCGAGGTCAGACTCGCCCTCGAGCGTTCCGTCGCCGAGGGTTCGGCCGAACTCACCCACCGGATCAATTCGGCGTCGGCGGGAACGCGCCATCTACGCGTTCGTACCAAGGTGGTCCTGGACGAGGCTGACCACCCCGTGCGGGTGCTGGGCACCTCCCTCGACATCACCGCCACACGTCGGGCCCAGGAGCAGATCGAGAACTCGCGCGAGTTCCTCCTCGCGATCACCGACAACATGAATGAGGGACTGCTGGCCACTGACGCGAGCGGACACATCACGTTCGCCAACGCCGCCGCGGGCCGACTGCTGGGCGCACCCGCGGCGACGCTCCTTGGTTCGCCGATCGCGACATACTTCCACCAGGACCCCTCTTCGCCTCGCGCCGGCGATGTCTCCCCACGCGACGCGGGTCCCTTCGAGGGGTGGACCCGGGACCAACCGCTCGCGATCGAGCACTGCACGGTGCGCCGCGGCGATGGATCGACGGTGTCGGTCTCCCTGAACGCCTCGCCGCTGGTCGCGGCGAGCACCAATGGAGCGGTCGTCGTCTTCGAGGACATCTCGGCGCACGTGGTCGAACAGCGACGGGTCGCGCGAGAGCTCGACAAGCTCGCCTGGGTCGGACGCATCCGTGACGCACTCGACGAAGGACGTTTCGAATTGCTGGCCCAACGCGTCATCGACCTCGCGACGTCACGGACCGTCCAGCACGAGCTGCTCATCCGGATGCGGATGGCCAACGGCGAACTCGTCGAGCCCGCGACATTCCTCGCCACCGCCGAGGAGTTCGGGCTCATTACCGACATCGATCGCTGGGTGATCAAGGAGACCGCGCGAGTGGCGGCGCGTGGTCATCGCGTGGCGTTCAACCTGTCGGCGCGCTCGGTCGCCGACCCTCGCACCCTGTCGCGTATCTGCGAGGCCATCTCCGTCGCCGGCGCGTCGCCGGACCTGATCGAGTGCGAGATCACCGAGACGGCCCTCGTGCGTGACGTCGCCGCGGCGGAGGTCCTCGTGCGGGGGCTCAACGACCTGGGGTGCAGCGTCGCCCTGGATGACTTCGGCGTCGGCTACGGGGGATTCGCCTACCTCAAGCGCCTGCCGGTCTCGGTACTCAAGATCGACCGCGAGTTCGTGCGAGATCTCAAGGACGAGGCCTCGAGTCGACACGTGGTGGCCGCGGTGGTGAGCCTCGCCAAGGCCTTCGACATGACCACGACCGCCGAGGGTCCCGAGACGCCCGAGTGCCTCGAGTTGCTGCGCGAGTTGGGGGTCGATCGCGCGCAGGGCTACGTCATTGGTCGGCCCACGCCGCTCGCCGTGGCCTTCGACGACCTCGCCGACGCGATTCACTGAACTCTCGGCGTCACGCGAGAATCAGCGGTGATCGACGAGGCGTGACCAGTGTCGTGGGCGCCCGGCGCGAAGGACGCAACGTCGGACGCTTGACACGTGCTCCCGCCACGGTTAACTTGTGACAAGAGGTCATACCATAGGGGGGAAATGACTATTCGTGAAGAGATGCCGGCGACGGCTACGCCTGGAAGTGCCCAGCGAGGGACGAATGTCGCCAGTGGCGAGATCAAATGTCGCGACATCTTCAAATGGTTCGGCTCGTCGCTGATCATCGAGGGTCTCGACCTCGATATCGCGCACAACGAGTTCGTCTGTGTCGTGGGTCCCTCGGGGTGCGGCAAGACGACCCTGCTGCGGATGATCGCCGGGCTGACCGACATCGACAACGGCACGATCGAGATCGGCGGCACGCGGGTGACCAAGCCACTCGCGACCGTCGGGGTCGTCTTCCAGCAGTTCGGGCTCTTCCCGTGGAAGACCGTCCTGAGGAACGTGGCCTTGCCACTGCGCGCGGCCGGCGTGGCCAAGGAGGAGGCCTTCGCGCGGGCGCGCGAGGCCATCGAGTTGGTGGGTCTCAAGGACAGCGACGCGAAGTATCCCGCGCAGCTCTCGGGTGGCATGAAGCAACGCGCGGGTCTGGCGCGGGCTCTGGCGATCCGCCCCGAGGTCATCCTGCTCGACGAACCCTTCGCGGCGGTCGACGCCCAGACACGCGAGATCCTCCAAGAGGAGCTCCTCAACCTCTGGGGTCGCCACAAGCAGACGGCGGTCTTCATCACCCACAGCATCGACGAGGCCATCACGCTGGCCGACCGCGTCGTGGTGATGGGAGCGCATCCCGGACGCGTCGTCAAGGAGATCCCGATCCCCATCGAGCGTCCCCGCACCGTCGCCTCGGTGCGTCGCGACCCCCTCTACCCCTCCCTGCGCGAGGAGATCTGGGATCTCTTGCGCATCCCGACCTCGACCCCGAAGGGACAGTGACGCCGTGAGCATCGACAACGACAAGGTGGTGGTCCCCACCGGCGCCCCTGCCACAAGCTCCGTCGCCGGACGCCCCTCCACCGAGGAGATCGGCCGACTGATCTACCAGCGCCGCCAGCGCCGACTTCGTCGCCAGCGGATGGTCTTCCTCTCGATCCGGGTCCTCTCGCTCGCCATCGTGTTCATCGGCTGGCAGATCTACGGCAGCCACACGATCGCGATCCTGTTCGCCCCCATCACCACGGTGATCCACGAGGGCTACACCCTCTTCGCCCAGAAGGGCCTCGGCGGACAGCTGCTCACCAGCGTCGAGACGTTCTTCTGGGGCTACGTGCTGGGCATGGTCCTCGGCGTCTTCCTCGGCATGCTCACCGGCGCCTACCGCGCGGCCGAGGCGGCGATCTCGATGTACATCTTCGCCCTCTACGCCACCCCGATGGTCGCGCTGGTGCCGATCATCAGCCTCTGGGTGGGTTACAACTTCCACGCCCAGGTGGTCATCGTCACCCTGTTCGTCGTCTGGCCGGTGACCGTGACCGTCTTCCACGGGATCCGCGAGATCGACCCCGAATTGCTCGAGGTGTCGCGATCACTGCGCCTCAATCGACGCCAGACATGGCTGCACGTGCTGTTGCCCGGTGCGGTGCCCTTCATCATGACCGGGGCGACCCAGGGCGTGGCGATGGGCATGGTCGGCGTCATCATCGCCGAGGTCCAGACCCAGTTGACCGGTATCGGCGACGCCCTGCAGACCCAGTCCTCGACTTACCACACCGCCGCGGCACTGGCGGTCATCTTGCTCATCATGGCCCTCGGGCTCACCTTGCGCCTGATGCTCTCGTTGATCAAGCGCTGGATTGTCCCCTGGCAGCGCGAGGAGCAGGGCCGGCGCCACTGATCGCGGTGACGGTCGTCACGTGAGCCGTCCGCGCCGAGTGTTCCGCGCCGGATCTGGTGATCGCCTCGTCATTCATGGCGGCGACGCGCCAGGTTCGATCCCGCACCTCCACCAGGGCGCGGCGGGACTAGGAGGGTTGGCGTAGCCTCTTCATCGCCGCGTTCTTCGCGCCGTCGATGTGGATGGCCGCCGAGGCCGCCGCCATGTCGGCGTTGCCCTCCTTGATGGCCGCGAAGACCCGGTGATGGTCGTTGCGCGAGATCTCGAGTCGACCGGGGACCTGCAGCGTGGTCTCCATGCCCTCGTCGATCATCTCCTGCAACGCGCCGAAGGTCTGAGAGAGGAAGCGGTTCTTGGCCATCGTGACGATGGACGTGTGGAACTGCCCGTCGAGCTCCTTGAGCCGCACGTAGTCCACGGGCTCGGCGTAGGCCTTCTCCTGCTCCTCGAGGATTTGTGCCAGCGCCTCGATCTCCTCGGACGTCGCCGAGGACGCCGCCCAACTGGCGGCCGCCGATTCGAGCACCTCACGGACCCTGAACAATTCCATGAGCGATATCTCCAGGTTGGCCAGGCGCTGGCGGACCAGGTCCTGCTTATTGAGCCCGACGAACACCCCCTGGCCGTGGCGCACGACCAAGCGCTGATGGGCCTCGAGGATCTTGATCGCCTCGCGCAGGGCGGGGCGGCTCACCCCCAGCATGGCGGCCAGGTCTCGCTCGGGGGGCAGACGTTGACCCTCACCCAGCGCCTGGGAGTCGATCAATTCCTCGATGAGCGTGACGATGCGGTCCGATAGGCTCCCCGACTCTCGGATTGGGTGGAACAGCGACTCCATGTCCAGTCTCCAGACCTCATACGACTTCAGTTCAATCTACCAGAGGCCTTTCGAGAAACGCCCCCGCATCGATCCTTCTCGCGACGACGCGTCGCTCAGCGCGACGTCCCCTCGAGCTCGAGGATGAAGCACGTGTCGCTCTTGCGGTCGATGGTGTAGAGGATCGAGCGGTCGTCGAGGAACAGGTCGTTGAGTTGGCCTCGGCTGGGTCCCTCGGGGTCGACGCCGGGCACGAAGCGGCCGATCTCGCGCGGACGCAGCGGTGAGGAGACGTCGTAGACCCCCACGCCCAGGCCGAAGAACGCCCCGGCGGCGACGTTGAAGTCGCGCCACGCGCCCTGGCCCAGGGGATACTCGT
>JAJZFO010000261.1 GCA_021805305.1 Actinomycetes bacterium
CTTCATCTCGGCCTTCACCTGATCGGTGATGATGCGCGGGCCGCGGGTCAGGTCACCGTACTCGGCGGTGTCCGAGATCGAGAAGCGCATGCCGGTGATGCCCTCTTCGTACATCAGGTCGACGATCAACTTCAGTTCGTGCAGGCACTCGAAGTAGGCGCTCTCGGGCTGGTACCCTGCCTCGACCAGGGTCTCGTAACCCGCCTTGACGAGGGCTGACACGCCCCCGCACAGCACGGCCTGCTCGCCGAAGAGGTCCGTCTCGGTCTCCTCGGTGAAGGTCGTCTCGAGCACGCCCGCGCGCGTCGCCCCGATCCCGTGCGCGTAGGCCAGCGCGATGCCCTTGGCGTGACCCGTCGCGTCCTGGTGCACGGCGATGAGCGCGGGCACGCCGCCGCCTTCCACGTACGTCCGGCGCACGAGGTGACCGGGGCCCTTGGGGGCGACCATCGCCACGTCGACGTCGGCCGGCGGGGTGATGAGGTCGAAGCGGATGTTGAAGCCGTGCGCGAAGAGCAGGCACTTGCCGGCCGTGAGGTGTGGCGCGATCGACTCGTCGTAGGTGCGCTTCTGCTCGGTGTCGGGCACCAACACCATGATGACGTCGGCCTCGGCGCACGCGTCGGCGATGGAGAGCACGCGCAGTCCGGCGTCCTCGGCCTTGATGACCGACGCGGAGTCGGGGCGCAGTCCGACGCGCACGTCGTAGCCGCTGTCGTGGAGGTTCAACGCGTGCGCGTGGCCCTGTGATCCGTAGCCGAGGACGGCGATTTTCTTGCCCTGCAGGAGTTCGGGCTGCGCGTCGGCTTCGTAGTACATCGTGGTCATGTCGGGTATCTTTCTGTTCAGTCGGGGATGATGGCCGAAGCCGCTTTGCCAAGTCTAGGGAGTGCGACGCGACCGGTTCGGTGCAGTTCAACGGTGGTGTAATTCTCGAGCTCGCGTTCGAGCTCGTCGCACGCCGAGGGGGTGCCGGCCAGCATCAGCGTCACCGAACCCGCGTCCACGTCCACGATCGCCGCCCCCGAACTGCCCACGACGTCGAGGAGCGACGTGCGGCTGTCGACGTTGGTCTTGATGGTGGCCAGCAACAGCTCGCGTTCGAGGGCGTCCTTGGGGGCGATGTCGGAGATGGCGACCACGTTGACCAGCTTGTCGAGTTGTTCCACGATTTGCTCCAGGGGGGCCGATTCGGCGTCCACCACGATGGTGATCCGCGAGAAGCGCGCCTTCGTCTCCGCCGGGGCCACCGCCAGGGAGTAGATGTTGAATCCGCGTCGGGCGAAGAGCCCGGCGACGCGGGCCAACACGCCCGCCTTGTTCTCCACCAGGACCGAGAGGATGTGGTGACGCACCGGCGTGTGGCTGGTGGCGCCGAGGAAGGGTTCGGGACTGTTCACTTGGACTCTCTCTGCAGGGGGTGGACCATGATGTCGTCGTTGCTCGCGCCGGCGGCGACCATGGGGAAGACCTTCTCCGAGGAGTCGGTGCGAAAATCGATGATGACGGGGACGTCGTGGATGGCGTTGGCCGTGGCGATCGCGGCGTGCATCTCCTCGATGTTCGTCGCGCGCAGGCCCACGCAGCCCATGGCCTCGGCCCACTTGACGTAATCGGGCAGGTCCGGCGAGAGATACACCTCGGAGTAGCGCTCGTCGTAGAACATCTCTTGCCACTGACGCACCATGCCCAAGTAGGCGTTGTTGAGGATCGCCACCTTGATGGGGATGCCCTCGGCGCGCGCGGTGACGAGTTCCTGGGCGGTCATCTGAAAACACCCGTCGCCGTCGATGCACCAGACCACCCGGTCGGGTCGCCCGACCTTGGCCCCGATGGCCGCGGGGACGCCGAAGCCCATGGTGCCCGCCCCACCCGAGTTCACCCAGGTCCCCGGCTCCTCGAACTTCCAGAACTGCGACGCCCACATCTGGTGCTGTCCCACGCCCGAGGCGACGATGGTGCCGGGTTGGGACGCCCGGGCGATCGACTCCACCACGAACTGGGGGCGCAGGAGGCCCTCATCACTGGGTTCGTCGTAGACCAGCGGGTAACTCTCGCGCCACGCGTCGATCTCCTTCCACCACACGTCGAGGCTCCGGGGCACGACCTGCGCGGCGTCCCAGGCCTCGAGCACGGCGGCGACGTTGGAGCGAATGGCCACGTTGGCGACGCGCACCTTATTGAACTCCGCCTTGTCGATGTCCACGTGGATGACCCGCGCGTAGGGGGCGAAGGCGGGAATCTTGCCGGTGACCCGGTCGTCGAATCGTGCGCCCAAGGAGATCAGCAGGTCCGACTTCTGTATGGCGGTCACCGCCGCGTACATGCCGTGCATGCCCGGCATGCCCAGGTGCTGGGGGTGTGAATCGGGAAAGGCCCCGCGCGCCATGAGCGTGGTCACCACCGGCATCGCCGTACGCTCGGCGAAGGCCAGCAACTGCGCGGAGGCCCGCGACTTGAGGGTCCCACCCCCGACGTAGAGCACGGGCCGCTCGGCGGCGGCGATCATCTCTATCGCCCGTTGGACCGCGTCGACGTCGAGTTCCACCACGGGGTGGTAGCCGGGCAGGTCGAGGTCCTCGACCGACGCCGGGTACCACCACTCCATCGTCGACTGGGCGATGTCCTTGGGGATGTCCACCAGCACCGGACCGGGACGGCCGGTGGTGGCGATGTGGAAGGCGGCGGCCACGGCGCGCGGGATGTCGTGGGCGCTCTTGACCAGGAAATTGTGCTTGGTGATGCCCATCGTGATGCCCGTGATGTCGCACTCCTGGAAGGCGTCAGTCCCGATGGCCGCGGAGGACACCTGACCGGTGATCACCACCAGGGGGGTCGAGTCCATGTGGGCGTTACCGATCGGCGTCACGATGTTGGTCGCGCCGGGACCCGACGTCACCATGGCGACACCGGGGCGGCCGGTGGCCAACGCGTACCCCTCGGCCATGTGGCCCGCACCCTGTTCGTGTCGCACCAGCACGTGGCGGATGCTCGAATCGATCAACGGGTCGTAGACGGGCAGGATGGCGCCGCCGGGCAGGCCGAAGATGACCTCCACGCCTTCCATCTCCAGGCTCTTGATGAGGGCTTGCGCTCCGGTGAGTTGCACAATGTTCCTTTGGGGTTAGATATGGAAAAAGGCCTCCCATTTTGGGAGGCCTCCGGTAAACGACAATGCGTGACTACCGGCGCCTGGCGCCTACTACTACCTCGAGAATGGAGTCGCGGAAAGTCACGACCCCAATATAGTCACGTCGCGGCCCGCGCACAACCGCACCCCGCGACGACGCCACCCCACCCGAGCGTCGGCGCGCTAATCCGCGTTCATGCCCCCGCCGCGCAACGCGGGTTGGGCGCTGGCGCGCATGCGCGCCAGGACGCGGTGCGTGACCGGGGTCGCGTCGGGGTGGCGTCCCGCGTTGGACGCCACGGCCGCCTCCCAGACGCCGCGACGTCGCTGCGCCTCGGCGGGGTCCGCGGGGCGCCGG
>JAJZFO010000283.1 GCA_021805305.1 Actinomycetes bacterium
CATCGGGGCGGTCCGGTCCGGTCACTGGGCGGACTCGGCCAAGGAGCGACTGTTCCAAGCGGTCCTCGCGGGTCGCGACCTCGCCGAGGTCACCCGGGCGTCACGCGACTTCATCGTCGAGCACCTGCGCGAGGAGGGACGACACGAGGTGCTGGCGCGCTTGCGTTGGCATCTCGAGCACGGCCACGACGTCGTCATCGTCTCGGCCTCCCCCCAGATCTACGTCGACATCCTCGCCGAGGAACTCGGGATCGCGGGCGGGCTCGGCACCCGCCTCGCGGTGGACGACCGCGGTCGCCTCACCGGCAGCTACCTCGGCAAGAACTGTCGCGGCACCGAGAAGATGCGACGGCTCAACGAATGGATCACGGCGCGTGGCTACGACGAGGAGCCCGTCATCTACGCCTACGGCAACTCCCGCGGCGACCGGCGCCTGCTCGCGGGCGCCACCCACCCCTTCGACGCCGGCAAGATGGGTCGATGGGGGGCGTTGCGCGCCTACCCGCGACTGGCCGAGGAGATTCGCGCCACCCCCGAGGACCGCTAGCGAATCCGCGACGGTCGCGCGAGCCAATCTCAACGGCGACACAATGGCGTCACCGTTCTTGGTCAAATGGGCTTTTCTCGCTTGCGGCGACGTTACTCTTGCCCTGAAGGGTGGTGGCCACGTGTCGGATCGAGAGCAAGACGCCGTCTCGTCTCCCCTCGCGAGTACTCTCGCCACGAGCCAAGGGACGGACGTCGGCGCCGTCGCACGCGGCGTCTCGGACACCGAGTACTTCTCGATGCTCGACGCCATCGGCCACAACACGGAGGACGTCATCATCATCGTCGACGACCAGGGTCGCGTGGCCTACGGCAATCCCGTGGCCGAACGGGTCTTCGGCGTGCGAGTGCGGGAGACCCTCGGCACGCCGGCGCGCCTCTACCTGCACCCCGACGACCTCGAGGACAACCTTCGCTTCTTCGCCGACCTGCTGGAGAAGCCGGGAACCTCGGCCCGGCGCGAGTTGCGGACCATGTCGCCGCGCGGTGACGTGCGAGCCCTCGAGGTCGTCTGCACCAACCTGCTCGACGACCCGTCGATCCACGGGGTCGTCATCAATGGGCGCGACGTGACCGATCGCAACGAGAGCTACGCGCGCCTCGAGGCGCTCGAGGAGAGGTTCCGCCTCGCCTTCGAGGAGAACATGGCCCCCATGACGTTCACCGACGCCGACGATCGGATCCTGGCGGTCAACGACGCCTTCTGCGAGATGATCGGATTCTCGCGCGAGGAACTGATCGGCTTCGACTCGACACCCTTCACCTACCCCGATGACGTCGGCGTGACCGAGGAGACGCACCGGCGCGTCCTCAACGGCGACGCACAGCGCGTGCGCTACGTGAAGCGCTACCAGCGCAAGGACGGCCAGGTCATCGACGTGGAAGTCTCGAGGTCACCGGCGCGCGACGCGCACGGACGCATCCTCTACTTCGTCTTCTCCGAGCGCGACATCACCGAGGAGCGCAAGCTCACCGCCCAACTCTCGCACCAGGCACTGCACGACTCGATCACCGGACTCGCGAATCGCGCCCTCCTCGAGGCCCAATTGACCAGGGCCCGCGCGAGCGTCAAGCGACGCGGCGGGTTCAACGCGCTGTTCCTTTTGGACCTCGACGACTTCAAGGGCGTCAACGACACCCAGGGCCACCTGGTGGGTGACGAACTTCTGATCGGCGTGGCGCGGCGCTTCGAATCCGTGACCCGCCCGTCGGACACATTGTGCCGATTCGGCAGCGACGAGTTCATCTACCTGGCCGAGGGTCTCACGTCACCGAGCGACGTCAACGGCATCGCCGAGCGTCTCCTCGCGGTCCTCACCACGCCCTTCACCTTCGACAACGTCACCATCGAGCAACGCGCCACCGTGGGCGTCGTGACGTGGGGTCGCGACGACGCCGACGTCGATCTCCTACAGAACGTGGACGTCGCCCTCTACGAGGCCAAGCGCCACCATCGCGGCGGCTTCGTGATCTACGAGCCCTCGATGCGCGAGGAGGCCAGCCATCGCTTCATGATGGTCCAAGAGTTGCGCAACTCCCTCGCCCGCGGTGAGCTGCGCCTGCACTACCAACCCATCGTCCGACTTCCCGACACCACCGTCGTGGGCTTCGAGGGCTTGATCCGCTGGCACCACGCCGAGCGCGGTTGGGTGCCCCCGAACGACTTCATCCCCCTGGCCGAACGTAGCGACATCATCCTCGACATCGGCGCGCTCGCCATCGAGTCGGCCGTCGCGGCCGCGAGCGCCTGGGCCGCCGAGGTCCCCGACGGCGCGCCGCGCCCCTTCGTCTGCGTCAACCTCTCCGCGCGACAGTTCTACTCGCCCCACCTGGTGCCCCTCATCGAGTCGGCCCTCGAACGCCACGGGCTCGACGGGTCCCAACTCATCCTGGAGATCACCGAGGGGGTCGCGGTCTCCAACTTCGGCGAGACGCTCAACACCCTCGAACGCCTCGAGCGCATCGGGGTGGCCATCGCCCTCGACGACTTCGGTACCGGCTTCTCGTCGTTGTCGTATCTGGCCAAGATCAACCCGCGCATCATCAAGGTGGACCAGTCCTTCGTCCAACTGGCGAGCGAGAGCCCCCGCGACGCCACGTTGTTGGAGGCCATCGTCTCGCTCGGACGCAATCTCGACATCACCATGCTGGCCGAGGGCATCGAGACGAGCGACCAGTTCAATCGCCTGGTGAACCTGCATTGCTCGTTGGCCCAGGGCTTCCTCTTCTCCCCCGCCATCGAGGTCGACCTCGCCCGGGGACTGGTGGGTCGGGACTTCCGCAGCCAGGTGCGCCTCGAGACAGCGCCCGACTCCTACTCCATCTGACCTCGCGGCGCGCTCGCGAGGGATTTAGACCTGACGAATGGAGGCGTCGAGTTCGACCAGGCCGCCCTCGCGCCCCCCGTAGGTCACCTGCATCGTCGCCACCTTCTCGCCCCACGCCTTGACGTTGGAACCGCGGGGGTCGACGACGCCGACGTTGATGTCGAAGACGCCGTCGAGCAGCGGGATGTTCGGTAGGTCGACGCCGATCGTGTTGACGCCGGGTCGCAGGTTGATCGGCGCCCCCTGCGCGTCGGAGCGGCTCACGAGCACACCGGCTCGCGTGAAGATCTCCATGACGAAGTTGCCGCTGTAGGCGGTGGCGGAGGTGACGTGGACGTCGAAGTGCATGCTCGCGCCACTGTGCACATCGAACGACCCCGAGGGTGTGGTCACCGAGTCGATGTGGACCTCGGCCGAGTGATCGTTGACCTCATTGGAGGGCGTGTCGCCCAGAAGGTGCTCACGGAAGATCCGCAGCGAATCCGACACCGTGCCGTTGGCGATCATGAGTCCCGACTCGAGGACGATGGCGCGACTGGCCAGGGAGCGCACCTGGTCCGCCGAGTGTGTCACGAGCAGGATCGCGCGACCCTCCTCCTGGAAGT
>JAJZFO010000299.1 GCA_021805305.1 Actinomycetes bacterium
CTCTATCCCCCGACGGCGGGGCGGATCACCTTCGAGGGACAGGTCCAGGGACGCCGCGCGAGTCGTCGCGTACGAGGGCGTATGCCGATGGTCTTCCAGGACCCCTTCGGCTCGATCAACCCCGTCCTGCGGGTGGGCCACAGTCTGCATCGCTCCTTGAAACTGCACCGCCCCGATCTCGACCGAGCCGGTCGCCAGAGCGAGGCGGTGTCATTGGTGGAGCGCGTCGGCCTGCTGCCGGGCGCCGACGTCCTGCAGCGATTCCCGCACGAGCTCTCGGGTGGGCAGCGACAGCGCCTCGGCTTCGCCCAGGCCCTGGCCTCTCGGCCCTCGTTGATCCTCGCCGACGAGCCCGTGTCGATGCTCGACGTGTCGATCCGCATCGGCCTGCTCAACGTGATGCGGGCGCTACGCGACGACGAAGACGTCTCGTTGCTCTACATCACCCACGACCTGGCGAGCGCGCGCTACGTCGCGGACCGGATGATCGTCCTCTACGCGGGGCGCATCGTCGAGGAGGGCACCACCGACGAGGTCATCGCCAACCCGTCGCACCCCTACACGCGGCTCCTGATGGCGACGGCGCCCGACCCTCGATTACCGTTGGCCCACGAGACCGACGTGGAGGACCTCGGTGAGCCTCCCAAGGTGATCGATCCCGGGCCCGGTTGCCGCTTCGCCCCGCGGTGCCCGCTGGCGATGGACCAGTGCCGCACCTCGACGCCGGCTGTGGTGAAGCTCTCGGCGACCAAGCGGGTGGCCTGCTACGCCGTCGAGCAGGGTTGAGCGTCGCGTTGTTGCCCCGCCCCCGTCGGGGTGAGCCTCGGGCGGGCTCGTTGACACTGCGCTCGCCGATTCGCGTGAGCGCGCCAGAGGAGTGGCGCGAGGAGATCGAGACGTTCGCGGACGACCTCGCCCGGGCGGTGGACTGGGAGGTGCGACGCGTCGATGGCGGCGCGGTCGGCGACATCGTGGTGCTCCACGATGCCTCCCGGGGAGCCGAAGGCTATCGACTGGTGGTGGGGGATCGCGTCGAGGTCGAGGCCGGGGACGCCGCGGGCTTCGCCTACGCCCTGACGGCCCTGCGTCAGTTCGGCCCCCCAGAGTTGTGGTCGCGCACGACCACGCGTCTCGCCCACTGGACCCTGGACGCCGTGGAGGTGTGCGACGGGCCCACCTACGCGTGGCGCGGTGCGCACCTCGACGTCGCGCGGCACTTCTTCGACGTCGCCACAGTGTTGCGGTTCGTCGACCTCGTGGCGGCCCACCGGCTCAACCGCCTCCACCTGCACCTCAACAACGACCAATGCTGGCGCGTCGAGGTGCCCGAGTGGCCCGAGCTCACCAGGGTGGGGGCGTGGCGACGGGGTTCCCCACTGGGCCACGAGTTCGACGACGTCCGTGACGACGTCCCCCACGGCGGTTACTACGACGCCGACGACATCGCGCGGATCGTCGAGCACGCCCGTCGGCGCCACGTCCAGGTGATCCCCGAGATCGACCTGCCCGGGCACGCCCAGGCCCTCCTGGCGGCGTATCCGCAGTTCGGCAACACCGCCCAGCGAGTCGACGTCTGGACGCATTGGGGGATCTCGCATCACGTGCTCAACGTCGACCCGCCCACCCTGGACTTCGTGGAGCGACTGGTGGGCTACGTGGCGGGACTCTTCGGTGACGCCCCGGTGCACATCGGTGGCGACGAGTGTCCGACCACGCAGTGGGAGGCGAGCGCGGCCGCGCGCGAGGCTATGGAGCGTCACGGATTCCACGACCCCCAGCAGCTTCAGGGCCTCTTCACCGAGCGGCTCAGCCGATCACTGATGGCCCAGGGGCGTGAGGTGCTCGCCTGGGACGAGGTACTCGACGCGCAGGTGGTCCCGGGAACGACGATCTGCGCGTGGCGCAGCGCGCGCAAGGGTCGAGAGGCCGCCGAGCGAGGCTTCGACGTGATCATGGCGCCGATGCAGTACACCTACTTCGACTGGCTCAACAGCGACTCGCCAGAGGAGCCCGTGGCGGTGGGGGCCTGGCCCTACGTGACGACGTGGGAGAAGGTCTACGCCATGTCCGTGGTGCCCGAGGGACTCGACCCACTCCTTCGAGGTCGCGTCCGCGGAGCGCAGGCGCAGTTGTGGACCGAGTACATCGACTCCGCGGCGCGACTTGACTACATGGCCTTCCCTCGTCTGTGCGCCTTCAGCGAGGTCGTCTGGGGGACGGCGGGCGACGTCGAGGACTTCCGCCCTCGACTCGAGCACCATCTCGAGCGACTCGAGGCGATGGGCGTCGCGTACCGTGAACTCGATGACGAGGTGAGGTGATGGGGGACCGACGCGCCCTCGTCACCTCGCAGCTGGCCCGTGGCGAGCCCGTCGACGTCGACCAGGTGCGCGGCGTCGACACCGCCACAATGACGTCGCTACTGGGCGAGCTGGGACTGCCCCGCGAGACCGTTGATGAGCTGCGCGGGCATTGGGACGAGATGCGACGCTCGACCCCGTGGTCGTCACTCCTGGCCACGATGGTGGCGAGCGTCGAGCGTGACCGTGGCCACATCGACGCGCCTCTCGTCGTCTTCGACGACTTCGATGACCACGGCACGAGTGGACGGCTGATCGCCTTCTACCTCTTCGCGCTGCAGTACGAGGGTCTGCGCACCTATCATCAGCGACTGGGAGTCCCCGAGGACGTGTCCCTCGCCACCGCCAGAGCTCTCGCCCGCCACGCCGAGACCCATCGACTGAAGCACGCCACGACGGGGATCGACGCGGCCTGGTGGATGCAGACCGTCCTGCGTGGCGAGATCCTGCAGGTCGGCAGCCTCAAGTTCCATCACTTTCGCCTCGGCGTGAGCACTCTCTCGCCGCGACCGTGGCTCGACGAGGCCGAGATCGTTCGCCTCGGGGAGGGCTTCCGTCATGGCGACTTCGCCCTGGGGGTCCACATCCCGGCCAGGGTCGATCTCTCGCGGCCCGCGCTCGACGCGACCTTCGAGAGAGCGCGTGACGTCATCACGCGGGTCTGGCCGAGCCCCTCGCGGCGCGTGGCGACCTGTCAGTCGTGGATGATGGACGAGCGACTGGGCGCGGCGCTGGGCGACGACAGCAACATCGTGGGGTTCCAGCGACGCTTCACCCTCATCGACCCCTTCGACGACGACGAGGGGATGGTGCGGTACTTCGTCTTCGGACCTCGCGATGGCGCGGCCGAACCCGTCACGGCGTCGCGATTGCAACGGGTGGTGGGTGACGTGTTGTCCCGGGGTGAGCGCTGGCACAACCGCACGGGGTGGTTGGAGTTCGATTGACGGTGATCCACCGTGGGGTTGTTGTTGGCTTGGGCCCCGAATCTTCCATTTGATGTGACTTCAGGGACCTTTGGTGTGAAATATTCTCAATAGTTGATTGATTTGTGTGAAAAATTCACATACGATGTCTCTCGTGGATTCCAAGACCCGCCGC
>JAJZFO010000038.1 GCA_021805305.1 Actinomycetes bacterium
CCGTGGCCGACGTCGTTCGCGATCCCCGGCGGGCGGATCCGCTGGAGATAACCGACGTGGACTACGGCCTCACCCAGCGACGTCGCTGCGAGCAGCGGTCCCGGACTCGACGCCACCGATGAGCCCAGCCCTCCGCCGCCGCGGGTTCGTCGCCGGTACGACTTCGCTGCGCTAGTCCACGGTCTCCGCGTCGGCGACGATGAGGCGCGGGCCCGACGGCCAATCGAAGTAGCGCCACGTCCAGTTGATCATCACGCGCAATTTGTTTCGAAAACCCACCAGGTACCACAGGTGCAAGCCCAGCCACGCCAGCCAACCGAGGGTGCCCTTCACGGTGGGTCCCTTCGGGAGAGTGGCGACGGCGGCGTGGCGACCGATTGTCGCCATGATGCCCTTGTTGTGGAACTTGAAGGGCAGCGCGGGCTTACCTTCGAGTTGTCGGACGATCTGCAGCGCCACGTGTCGCCCCGACTGCATCGCCACGGGCGCCAGCTGCGGATAGAACGTGTTGTCGCCACTGGGAATCGCGGCGGAATCGCCCACCGCCCAGGCGTTCGTGCGGTCCGCGATCTGCAGGTACTCACTCACCCGCACGCGTCCGCCGGGGCCCGTCTTGTCCTGGACGTCTGAGGCGAGGGTGCCGTTGGCGGTGACGCCCGCGGCCCAGATGACGGCCGCGACGGGCAACCGCTCGCCGTCGGCGAAGCGGATGGCGCGTTCCTCGACCTCGACGACACTGCGACCGAATTCCACTTCGACGCCCATGCGCTCGAGTTCCTTCAGGGCGTAGGCACTGGCCTTCTCGGGGAACGGGGTGAGCAGTCGGGGCGCCATGTCCACCAAGACCACGCGAACGCGCGTCGGGTCGAGTTTGAGACCGTCTCGCTTGATAACGGTCTTGATCAGTTCCGAGAGGGCGCCGGACGTCTCCACGCCCGTGGGGCCGCCACCCACGATCACGAAGTTCAGTCCCACCGGTGCCGTGTCGGCCACCGCGTCCGCGTGCTCGAGGGCCGAGAGCAAGCGATTGCGCAGGCGGCGCGCGTCCGCCAAGGAATAGAGCGGAATCGCGTGCTCCGAGGCCCCGGGGATCCCGAAGAACGCGGCGGTGGCCCCCGTCGCGATGACCAGGTGGTCGTAGGCGAGCTCGGTCCCGTCGCCGAGCACCACGTGCTGACGCGCGTGGTCCACGTGGCTGACCTGACCGTGGCGGAACCGGACGTTCGGCGCTTTGCCGAAGACGGTGCGAATGGGGTAGGCCACCTCCGCGGGCTCGAGCATCGCGGTCGCCACCTGGTAAAGCAGTGGCAGGAACGTGTGAAAATTGTGCCGGTCGACGATGGTGACCCGCACGTTCTTATCGACCAGTCCGCGCGCCACCTCGAGGCCCCCGAATCCTCCGCCGACGATGACCACGTGGGGCAGGTGCGAGAGGTCACGGATGACGGGGGCGGACTTGGTGGAGATTGCCATATCTGTATTAATCATACTTCACGAGAAATAATTAATTTCCGTGATGAGCCGCCCGGCGCCCGACGGCGTAGAAAACTCCCCCGACCAACATGACGACCGCGAGGAACTGGTCGCCCGCCCCGAAGTCCAGACTGATGGCGACGGGAATCAACGCGCCCACCACCCACGCGAGCTGTTGACGGACCGCGAAGCGCGCGAAGGTCCGCCCCTGCGCCCCCGCGGGCACCTGTCGTTGGGTGATGGCGTCAAAACTGGGCTGCGCCACGGCGGCGCACAATCCCAACCACGCCGCGAGGGTCGTCTGACCGATCAGCGTCGGGTGTCGCGACGCGACGGCGGCCCCGACCCCGGTGCCCAGCACCGACAGCGTCAACAGCGCGGTTTCGCCGAGGGCGTTGCGCACGCGGGTCACGAGGCCGAGTCCCACCAGTGAACCGAGCGCACTCGCCGACAGTGCGAAAGCGAACCATTGCAATCCCGCGTGATCGCGGCGAAGTCCGAAGGCGAGCAAGAAGGACCCGAAGCCCACCGCGAAACGCATCAGGGACGACGCACTTAAGCTCCACGTCACCTCACCCACGCCCAGGGGCACCAAGGCGTGCAGGTCGCGCTCCTCGGGGGTCATCGCCACACCGTCCCGCGCCGTCGCCGCGGGTCGTTGCAGGCGCACACTCGCGACGGTGGCGGCGGCGAACACCCCTGCGGCGAGCCACAGCACGCTCGTGGCACCCAACGTCTTGAGCACCGCCGCACCCAGGGAACCCGCCAGGAGTCCGCTCAGCGTACCCAGGAGGGTCAGTTGCGCGTTGAAACCCGCAAAACCCCGTCGCTCCTTCACGCCCTCGCTCGGCCACCCCGACTGACCGACGCCGGTGGCGTGCTCGAGGAACTGGTCCGTCCGGGCCATCTCCGGGACCAGCGCCCCGCGGGTGACGCCGTAGAGCTTGGACGAGACGAGGACGGCGAACGCTTCGGGGAACAACCAAAGAGAGTTCAAGTGCTGGCTCATCGACCAGCACAACACCACCCGCACCGCCGCCGACAACGCCACCAGGATACGTCGACCATTGGCCGAACGGTCGATGAGCGGCCCCAGAATCGGCGACACGACGGCGAAGGGCGCGATGGTCAACAGCAGGTAGGCGAGAACCTTGGACTTGGCCTCGGTGGGTGAGACGGAGAAGAAGAGCGAGCCCGCGAGCGATACCGTGACCATGGTGTCGCCGGCCATCATCACGACGTGCACGAGTGCCAGTCGGCCGAAGGCGGTGCCCTGGTCAAAGAGGTCCCGCAGGGACGCCCACGTCAGTGAAGCCAGTCCACGTCGAGGCACGCCACCACCCTAGTTATCCCCGGACGACCGCAGGGGTTTCGACGCGAACGCCCCACGTCGTGCCTAGGCTGTGCGCGTGGTAGCCCCCGCACCCGACGCCGTGATCGTGACGGAGCGACTGACGAAGCGATACGACGGCGCCGACTTCCTCGCCGTCGACCAACTCGACCTGCGCGTGGGTGCCGGAGAGATCTTCGGCTTGCTCGGTCCCAACGGCGCGGGCAAGACCACCACCGCGGGCATGCTCACCACGCGCGTCGTCCCCAGCGAGGGTCACGCCTGGGTCGCCGGCGTGGACGTGGTCGCGCACCCCGCGCGAGCTAAGCAGTTCTTGGGGGTCGTCTCCCAGAGCAACACCCTCGACCGTCAACTGACGACGTGGGAGAACCTCTACTTCCACGGTCGACTCTTCGGCATGCGCGCGCGCGACTCGCGCCGACGCGCCGACGAACTCCTCGAGCGCTTCCAACTCGCTAAGTGGGGCGGCGCGTCGGTGTACGCACTCTCGGGGGGCATGGCCCAGCGTCTCATGGTCGCGCGTTCGATCTTTCATCGACCCGCGGTATTGTTCCTCGACGAGCCCACCGCGGGACTCGATCCGCAGAGTCGGTTGGCGCTCTGGCAGATCCTGCGGGAGCTGAACGCCGAGGGGCAGACCATTCTGCTCACCACGCACTACATGGAGGAGGCCGAACACTTGTGTGCGCGCGTGGCCATCATGGACCACGGCAGGATCCTGGCCCTGGACTCCCCCGAGAATCTGAAGCGGTCGACCGGGATTGACACCATCGTCACCCTCAAGGTCGACGGCGACCTCGACGCCCTCGCGAAGAATCTGCTCGACCAGGTGCGGGGCGCCACCCACGTACGGCGGATCGATCAGGGCCTGGAGTTGCACGTCGCGGGCGGCGACCACCTCCTCGCGCGCGTGATCGCCGCGGCGGAGGCGAGCGGGGCCAGCGTGCAGGACCTCGCGGTGACCGAGCCGTCGCTCGAAACGGTCTTCATCAACCTCACCGGGAAGGAATTGCGCGACTGATGAGCCTCCCCGCCCCCGATTATCACGCCCGACCTCCTCGTAGCACCTTGTCCGCGAGTCGCGCGGCGCTCGGCGCCCTCTTGCTGCGCGACATCACGGTGCTGCGCAAGGACGTCAAGTTATTCGTCCTGCGCACCATCATTCAACCCTTCCTCCTGTGTTTCGTCTTCTTATTCGTCTTCCCCAAGATCGGCCAGTCCGTCGGCGGGGGCTCCGGGGCCGGTGATTTCGCGACGGTGCTGGTGGCGGGGGTGGTGGGCATCTCGATCATGTTCCAGGGCGTGCAGTCGGTGGCGCTGCAGATGTCCCAGGAGTTCGGCTTTACGCGCGAGATTGAAGACCGAGTTCAGGCCCCGTGCCCCATATGGCTCGTCGCCCTGGAGAAGGTCGTCTCGGGAGCCCTCCAGGGCATGGTCTCGGCGGCCATCGTGCTGCCCATCGCGGCCCTGGTGCACGCCCGCGGCGTCGAGGCGTCCATCCACGTCCACTGGCTCGTGATGTTGACCCTCGTCCCGTTGGCCTGCGTGGCGATGGGTTCGCTCGGGTTGGTGCTGGGCACGAGTTTTGAACCGCGCAACATCGGCTTGATGTTCGGCTTCATCATCTTGCCCATCACGTTCCTCGGGGGAACGTACTACCAATGGGACCGTCTCGCCCCGGTCAAGATCGGCTCGTGGCACTGGCTGCAGACCGTGGTGCTCCTCAATCCCCTGCTCTACGTCAACGAGGGGATGCGGGCCGCGTTCACCGACGTGCCCCACGTCCACCTCTACGTGATCTACCCCGTCCTCGTCCTGTTCTGCGCGGGTTTTCTCTCACTGGGCCTGCGCAATTTCCGCCGGCGGGTCCTCGCCTAAGACAAGTCGTCGTTCACCTGGCCACCGCGATCAGGCGGGGCGGAATCCGTCGCGGCGCGCGGCCGTTGGAGAGTGAAGTTGTAGGCGTTCAGGTGATCGTTGTCGCGACTGTAGCGACCAGCCTTCAAGTCCTTCATGTAGCGCCGTTCGCCGGCCATCGAACGACGGGTCAGCAGGAGTCCCGCCAAGACGAGGAGTCCACCGAGCACGGCGAACACGAACCCTTCGGCGTAGGGCCAGACGATATTGAGGCACCGAGCCGGGACGCTGAAGCCGCGCACCGGGTGCGCCACCGCGGCGTTGCAGTAGGAATTGAGGGCACCCTCGCGGTGCACCAGCCAGCCCCCGTACACCGCGGACGCCAATCCCAGGACGAACATCACGCGTTTTGCCATAGATTCACAATAGGAGTCCCGCACTCCGTGCCGAGGGAGGATGGGCGCTTCGATGGCGAATGCTGAACGACTTCTAATATTCGATGGTGACTGCGGCTTTTGCGGCGCCTGCGCGCGCTGGATGGAGCGGCGCTGGTCGCGCGCACCGCGACCACGCGCGATCGCGTGGCAGTCACTCGACCGCGAGCAACCTCCGTTCGAGACACCGACTCTCGCGCAGTTCAGCGAGTCCGTGTGGTGGATCGACGGCGAGCGCCGCGAAGCCGGTTCGCGCGCCATCGCCCACGCGCTGCTCGCCGCGACGCGACCGTGGCCGCTGGTCGGCGTCGCGCTGCGCACCCCGCCGCTCTCGTGGGCCGCGGCTCCCCTCTATCGAAGCGTCGCGCGGCATCGGCACCGTTTTCCCGGCGCTACCAGTGCCTGTGCGACGGGCGGATCAGCCCGCCACCGCACCGGCCGGCGCGGCTCCTAGACGTCCCACCAGATCGTCGCCAGATCCCTCGTCACCGCCGGGGGGTCGCTGCGCAGATACTCGAGCACCTCGGCCTCGCGCTCGGCCGCCAGACACAGCCGCACCCGCGCGAAGTGGGCGGCCTGTTCGAGGTCCTGCTCCACACGCATCGTGCCGCTCCACAGTTCCATCGACGCCGAGATGCCCATTTCCGCCACGACCGCCATCAAGCCCGCCGGTGTGGGCTTGGTCGGCCGCTCGATCTGCCAGAAGTGGCGCCAGGCCCCCGAGAGGCTCGAGAGAGGGTGGCGCAGAGGAAGTTCGAGCACCACCCGGCGACGGGCGTGGTCGTGCAGGGCGCGAATGAAGGGGACGATGTCACTCACGTTGTAGGCGACGTGATGCGAGGTAACCACGTCGGCGCCAGGTACATGGGCGGCCACCTCGGGCCAGAAGCCCAGGTAGGTCTCGGCTCGCACCCCGCGCGACGCGGCGTTATTCGCGAACATCTCGAGCATCTCACTTTGGTGGTCGACGCCGATGACGTGGGTCGCGGGTGGCGTCAGCGCGAAGGCGGCCACGCCACCCCCACATCCGACGTCGAGCACCGACGACCCTTCGCTCAGGGCCTCGCGAGCTCGCTGGTGCGAAGGGGTATCGGCGATGACCTCCGGCACGTCGAAGAGGACCGGGGGATGGATCCACGGACTCTCGCTCGCCTGCTCCACTATCCCCGGGGGAATCGCCCACGCGGCCAGGTCACGGGCCCACATGTCGGCGTCGTACGTCACCGCCCCAGGATACGAGAAAAGAAGCCACCGCTTGAGGGCTCTTGCACGCACGCGCAGCGGTCGGCCTTGGCCACACCCTTGAGCGCTTGTTCGATGTGGTTACCGCAGCCCGCCCAGGTGGGCTTACCGCAGCGGCGACAGGTGGTCTGGTGACACATACTTCCTACTTTCTGTTGTGAAGTGACGACTGATGACGAGGGGGGTCCGAGACCTCAGCGGCTCAGGGTCTCGAGGGTGAGTCCGACGGCGGGTGAGTGGCTCCAGGTCGCGTAGCCACCGTCGAGATTGCGCACGTCCCGGCCCCACTGATTCAGGATCTGCGTCGCGACGTGGCCACGTTGGCCGACCTGGCAGAACACCAGTACCGGACCCTCGGGTAGTTCGCCGCGTCGCTCGCGCAATTCGTCGACGGGAATGTTGATCGCGTCCGGGAGGGACCCTCGTTCGAACTCACGACGGGTGCGCACGTCGAGCAACGTCACGCCCGACGAGCGCAACTCCTCCACCTCGTGCCACTGCGTCGTGCGTTCGAGGCCCGAGAGCACGTTGCCCGCCACGTAACCCAACATGTTGACGGGGTCCTTGGCCGAACCGAAGGGCGGAGAGTAGGCGAGCTCCAAGTCGGCGAGCTCCGCCGCCCCGATCCCTCCGCGCAGTGCCGTGGCGAGGACGTCGATGCGCTTGTCCACCCCCTCGGTCCCGACCCCCTGCGCGCCGAGCAGGGCGCCCGTGGCGGGATCGACCAGAATCTTGAGCGACATGGGCCGGGCGTCGGGGTAATAGCCCGCGTGCGAACTCGGGTGGGTGTGGATGGCCACGACCGAGCGCCCCGCCGCGCTGAGGCGCTTCTCGCTCCAGCCCGTCGTGGCGACGGTGAGGTCGAAGACCTTGACGATGGCCGTGCCGATGGTGGTGCGGGGTCGCACCTCGCGACCGGCGATGTGATCGGCCACCAGGCGACCCTGACGCTTGGCGATATTCGAGAGGGGAACCAGCGTGGCACTACCGTCGAGCGCGTCCATCTTCTCCGCCGCGTCACCCACCGCGTAGATGGTCGGTTCACTCGTCTGATTAAAGCCGTTGACCGCGATGCCACCGCGGGGACCGATGTCGAGACCCGCTCCGCGCGCCAAGGCCGTGTCGGGTCGGACCCCAATGGCCAACACCACCAGGTCCGCGTCGATCTCCTCGCCCGAGGACAGGTGGACCGACGTCGAAGCAACGTCGGTCACACTGGCGCCGAGGTGCAGCGTGACGCCCTGGCGCACGACTTCGTCGGCCACCAGGGTGGCCATCTCCGCGTCGAGGGGGGCGAGCAACTGCGAGGCCGCCTCGACGATGTGCGTGGGGATTCCGCGGTGCATGAGGTTCTCGGCGATCTCCAGCCCAATGAAGCCACCGCCGATGACCACGGCGCTGCGCGGAGCGTCCCGCACGACCGCGCTGAGGCGCTCCACGTCCTCGACCGTGCGCAGCGGGTACGCCCGCTCGATGCCCGGAATCGACGGCACCACCGGCGACGCGCCCGGGCTCAGCACCAGTGCGTCGTAGTCCAGTTCGTAGGGCGCCGCGCCGTCGAGGGGACGCACCACTACGCGTCGGGCGACGGTGTCGATACCGACGACCTCGCTCTCGACGCGCACGTCGATACGAAATCTCTCGTGCAAGGACGCCGGTGTCTGCAGCAGCAGGTCGGCTTCCTTCTCGATGACGCCACCCACGTAGTAGGGCAGGCCGCAGTTCGCGTACGAGACGTGCGCGCTACGTTCAATCACGACAATGGACGCGTCTTCGACCAGACGACGCAACCGCGTCGCCACGGACATTCCCCCGGCAACTCCCCCGACAATGACTACCTTCATTATTATTCTCCTAAGCCAGGCTCAAGAAGAGCTTCTGGAGCTTCTTCGACACGACGTCGGAATCGATGGTGGGATCGGCGATACACTCGCGCAGGGACGAAGAGATCAGCATGAACGCCGCGGTGTGCACGGCCTTGGACACCGCGGCCATCTGGGTCACGATCTCGTCACAGGAGCGGCCCTCTTCGAGCATGCGAACGACGGCGCCCATCTGACCGTGCGCGCGCTTAACTCGCAACGTAATCTGAGTGAGTTGCTCCTCATTCTCTAGAATGTGAACAGCGTCCGAATTGGCCATGCGTCCTCCTTCGACGTAAAAAAGTATACCCCCTAGGGTATCACGTCACAGCACGTGTACGCCACATCCGCCGGTGCTCGCCGAGGGTCCTCGCCGCTTTTCGCCCCCGCACCTGAGGAGTTGCACCTCGCCGACGTACTCGCGCGGGTCGCGGACGCGCTTCGCCGTTGGTCACCTCCCAGTAGGGTCGCCGCAATGCGAGGCCCCACTGGACGATCGTCGACGTCGCGACGCGTCCACTTAGTCCTGTTGACGGGGGCGGTGGCCGTCGTCGCGGCCCTGAGTTTCTGGCGCCGCCAATCGTGGGACACCCGCGTCGTCGTGATCCTCCTCAGCCTTCTCGCCGCCCGCGGGATAGCGAGCACGCGTGACGCTGGCCACCTCGAACGCAGTCGGCTCGAGGACCCCCTGCTCGGCCTAGTGGGCGCCGCACTCGCCCTCGTACTGATGCGCGGGTGGGGCCTCGCACCCATTGTCGCCGCGACCCTCGTCGGCGCCGCGGGAGGCTTGGCTGTTCGACTGACCAAGGGGGCGAATGACTACCACGGTGCCCCGGTGTACGTCGGCGCCTTCGTGGGCATTACGTCACCCCTCGTTCTACATCAGCCGTGGTGGGTGCTGATCGCCGGCACCCTCGCCGGCGCCGCGTGGTCGATGAGTCGTGAGGCGTGGATCGGCGTGGGCGGCAAGATGGGGACGGTGGCGCTGTTGACGACTTTCGCCACCACGGAGGTCGCGCGCGCGCTCGGAGAACGCGAATCAGGGGGGCCCGCTCTCGACGCCCACGGGTTCCTCCTGGCCGCCTACCTCACCGGTCTGGCGGCCGCGCCCCTCACCTACTTTCTCGCGCACCGACTGCGTTGGGGCGCTGTCTTGGCCTCGGCGGTGCCCACCGTCGCCTTCGCCGGGATCATGGCCATGGTCCCGGCCGGCTCTCGCGCACTTCCCGGCGTCCTCGCCTCCCTCTGGTACGGATCGAGTTTTGTGGGAATGACGACGCCGTCACGGGTCAGGGGATCGGTGGTCGCCGTCGCCCTCGGCGGCGTGATCTTCACGTGGCTCGCCCTTCATTTCGGCCACTACTTCTCAGGCCTGGGTGGTACCGCGGGCCTCACCGCGCTCCTCGCCGTGTTCGTAGTGCGGGGGGCACAGGCCATCGTCAGCGACCGAGTTGCGCTCGCGCGACGCTAGCCGTCGCGTCGCGTCAACGGCGTGCGATCATCGTGGCGAGGACGCGCCACCCCACGAGAAACAACCCGAGAAAGGCGAGTGCTACCACGACGAAGGCGAACGCCGTCCCCTGACCGGCGACGACGCGTAACACCATGCCGATCGCGACGGTGGCAAGGACGACGATCGCGCCGCTCATCGGCGCGGCGAGAGACCCTCGTGAGCGCAACGCCACCAACCACCCCACCAGGAGGCCCACCGCGAAGGGCCACAGCGTCGAGGCCATTCCCGCGAACGTGACGCCGTGTTGGTGAGCCGAGCGCCCGATGGCTACGAAGAGCACGAGGCACAGTACGTCGAAAATGAGGGGGGCTCGCTTCATGTCGAGCCAATGTTAAAGGGCGAGAGGTCGTGTGGTGACGACATTGACTCGGCCCGCCGTGGTGGGCGCGACCGTGGACTTCCGTCAGCCCTCCCGATGTCGTCAGTGACGCGGCTCGTTCGTCCCGAGGGGTTTCGGATTCCGATCCCTGCCCGACGTTCATCACGTACGAGGTGGCGGTTTGGGCGCATCGTGGCGCCGTCCAACTCCAGGCCTTATCCGCGCCGTTGGTCAGGGGTGATATCGGCAACGTCGAAGACATTGAGATCACCCGTTGCTCGCGTCGACGCAATCAGTCGGATCTGTCCGGTGACGTCGGATTGATCCGGTTTTGAAAGAAAATTCGTCCGGTGGTGTCGGCATGATAGTGCCGGTTAATCGACCAGGGGACGTACCGGAATTGCCCAGACCTCTGTGATGAGGGGGCTTTCGCCACTGTCGAACGGAGCAGTTCACACCGTGTGGAAGAAGATTTCACGGGTGATTTCTCGTAACCCACCTGGGTTGCTTCAGCTGCCGCTAATTCGAGTCCGGTGCAGCTCCAGTGGAATTGGAGTGCTGGCCCAGTTCTCGGCCGGCGGCGGCCACCTATTCCAAGCCATCTCGGATCTTCCACAGGGCAGTGTCGAGCGCTTGGACCTCTTCACTTGAGAGCAGATCGAAGACATGGCGGCGAACGTTGCGGAGCTGCGTAGGGTATGTCTCCTTCAAAGTGCTCAGCCCTACGGGCGTCAACGTTGCCCACGTGCATCGACCATCGTCAGCCACGCGGGCCTTCGTGACAAGGCCCTTCGCTGCCATTTCGTCGACTAGTCGCGAAATGCGACTTGGCGATAACGCAATAATTGCCGCTAGGTCGCCGATGCGCAGTTGCTGATCGGGGGCTTCTGAAAGGTGCACCAGTGCGCCATACTCCGATGCCGACACCGGAGTCTCAGTGGCCAAGTCCTCGCTGAGTGTCTTCATGAGGTGGTTTGCCACGTAGGTCAGCGCGCGCCACGCCGACTCTTCACTGGGGTTGAGAGATGGTGTCGTTGTCATAGGCCAATATTAATGCATGCGCACACATATAGTGTATTATGGTTCTGAAGATGCCCCAGCTCCAGGGATGAACCACGAAGAGGATGACCATCGATGAGCGCCTTTACCGCCGCCGAACTCGCTTACTTAGATGCCCAGCCGCTGATGCGCTTCGCAACGGCTTCGCCTGAAGGCAAGCCCGACATTGCCCCCGTGGTTTTCTCGGTCGAGGGCGATGACATTGTTACGGCCGGCTTCGACATCACTCACACTGTCCGCTACAAGAACGTCCTGATGAATCCCCAAGCGACAGTCGTTATCGACGATCTCGCATCGATCAATCCGTGGAGCCCTCGCGGTATCAAAGCGGTGGGAGGGGTCGTGGTCGACGACCACGAGGGGGCACCGCGCTTTCGAATCAGCCCCCGGGTCATCATCAGCTGGGGGATCAACGACACGACGCCGGGCATCCCGAAGATGGAACGCCGAGTAGTCGGTTGAGCAGTCCCGCCGCAGTTTTCGCAAGCCCTACCCAGTACAAGGAGAATGACAATGAACAAGTTCATGGTGGTCTGCACTTTTAACCCCAACACGGTGTGGGAAGAGATCACCGCGATGGTGCCCGAAGAGATGGCGGCCGTGAAGGTTCTCGAAGCCGAGGGCGTTCTTAGTGCGGTACGCGTGTCAGTGGCACGCGACAAAGTCTTCTTAGAGGTTTCCGCCGACGATGCTGCTGGGGCCAAGGCAACGGTCCAACGCCTCCCGATGTCGAAGTGGTGGGACCTGGATCCCTACCAGATCGCCGTACCGGTCTGAGTTGAGAGATTCGTGGTTCACGTCTGAATTCTCGTAACGGAATCGACAAATTCTCGTGAACCCCCTGAGTAGGGCTGAGTAGGGCTGAGTAGGGCCGGTGGGGATCGAACCCACGACCCAGGGATTATGAGTCCCCTGCTCTAACCACTGAGCTACGGCCCCGCTAGCCCTCGATCCTAACGGAGGGCCCGGCGTCCAACGTGGCGATCAACGTGCAGCACCATTTCACATCTCGCCGACGCATCATCAAAATGAATGGAAGGCGCGCACAACATCTTTCAATTTCCTTAAACGCACCAGTTGGACTTGACGGGCGTCATCAGGTTGATTACGTTGAACTCATGAGCGGACCTACTCTCGTCATCCTGGCAGCCGGGCGAGCTCGTCGCTACGGCGGTTTGAAGCAACTCGCGCCCATCGGACGTCATGGCGAAGGAGTCATCGATTTGATCGCGTCCGACGCCATCACCGCCGGATTCGACGACATCGTGATCGTCGTCAACCGTGACACGGGACCCACTATCCAAGAGCACGTGGCCGAACACTGGCCCAAGAGCCACCGAGTGTCCTTCGCGTTCCAAGAGAAATTGCGTGGCACCGTCGACGCCGTCCTGGCGGCGGAAGAGTTCGTCAACCACGCGGTGCCCTTCGGCGTCTCCAACGCTGACGACCTCTACGGACTCGACGCCCTGATGAAATTGGGCGACCACCTCACGTCCAGTCCTGACTGTTGCCTCGTCGCGTTCCAATTGGAAAACTCCCTCGTGGGCGACCTTCCCGTGTCCCGCGGAACCTGTCAAGTGAACAACGGGCGCCTCACCCACGTCGTCGAGAGGCGCAACGTACACTTCACCCCCGACGGACTCGAGGCCGACGACGGCTTACTGCCACGATTCCTAGAGCCCGAGGCGCTGGTGTCCATGAACCTCTGGGGGTTTCAGCCCAACATTTGGCCCCTCATGCATCGAGAAATGACCGAACACGACTTCGAGGCCAGCCCCGAAGTGCTCCTGCCTACTTTCGTCGCAGGCGTGATGGCCCGCGACGGACTGGTCTTCTCCGTACTCGAGACGAGTTCACGTTGCATCGGAGTGACCCACGCCGAGGACTTGCCGCTCGCGCAATTCCTCGTACGCGAGGAGATCAAGGCGGGACAGCGCCCGGAGTTTGCCTTCAGCTGAACCGACCCACGCCACCGGGTGGAATCAACGGGCACGCGAGGAGACTTCGGGCCTTCCCCCGGCTGGTCGTGGCACACGCGGCGGCGAATTCGTCGCGGACATCCCGTGAACCCGCCGATCGGTTATCTCGGTGACCGCCACGCTCGGGTTGGTGGAGGGCGTCGGCGCGGGGCGCGTCACGCGCGCGCCGCGACTACTGGTCGGCGCGGGGCGCGTCACGCGCGCGGCGTCGGTCGCGCGGCGCATCGGAGCCAACCACCGTCGCCCCCGCGCGCACGCCGCGCCAGGTCGCCAAACGGTGTGCGGCGAGATGGCCCGACGCGACCGCAGCGGGCAAGGCGCAGCCCTCGTCGCTCTCGTGACGGCAATTGCGAAATCGGCAGTGCAACGTGAGTTCGTCAATGTCGTCGAATACCTGGTCGAGACTGTGCTGGTCCGCGACGACCTCGGGCAACCGGATTCCCGGGATGTCCAGGAGCACGCCACCCGACGAGAGGCGATAGAGCTTGCGCGTGGTGGTCGCGTGGCGTCCCTCACCCCCGCGGCTGACGGTCCGCGTCAATTCCTCGGTGCCTTCGAGGGCATTGAGCAGAGACGTCTTACCGACGCCGGAGGCGCCCAACATGACGGCCGTCACACCGGCGGGAAGTCGGGCGCGCACCGCGTCGATGCCGGCGCCGGTGAGCGAACTCGTGAGAAGGACGCTCACCTCGGGCACCTGCTCCGCCACCACGGCGCAGAACGCGTCGGCGTCGCCCGGGGCGTCGACGTCGTCCAGCTTGGTCACGACGACCACCGGCGTCGCCCCCGAATCGAGAGCCATCATCGAGAGTCGCTCGAGCAGTCGCTCGTTGAGATCCAGGTTCACCGCGATGACGATGAGCACCACGTCCACGTTGGCCGCCATCACCTGGGGCTCCTTACCGTACGGGTGGGGCCGACGCAGTTCGCTGCGGCGCGCCATGACGTCCACGAC
>JAJZFO010000182.1 GCA_021805305.1 Actinomycetes bacterium
TGACGCCGCGTCGGTCACCGCTTCGACGAAATCGCTCCAGTGGAAGTCGGGCTCGGGACCGACCAGAAAGATCATGTCGGCGCCGTCGCCGTCGCGGCCAAAACGCAGTTGGATCTCGGGCCACGTCAGCTCGGTCGTGACGCCGTCGACGATCCGGGCCATTGGACGGCGCGCGCGCTGGTCGATGAAGTACTCGGTGTCAAAGGTCGCGAGTGTCTCGGTGGGAATCGTCGTCAGGAGGGTCGACATCGCGGTGCTCGCGCCGAGTCCCGCGTCGATCCAGCCCTCGAGTGCGTAGACCAGTACGGGCTCGTTGAGCTCGGGGTCGGCCAAGAAGATGATGCGTTCGTAGTTGTCGTCGTCCATCAGTTCTCCTGGCGCGTCGGCGCCGCGTCCTCCTCCGTCGCGACGACGAGCGGGGGGGCGGGGTGCGTGACGTACTTCATAGGTACTCAGGCTAACAGCGGCTCGGGGGGCCTCGGATGAGCGAATTAGGCTACAACGCGTGTCGTCGCTTTCCACACCTCGGGCGTGACGTCGTGAGACGCTTCGTTCCCGCGGGTCCCGTGAGCCTATGGCTGGGCGACGCGCACTACGACGTGACGCGACGCGCCCTGGTGATGGGCATCTTGAATCGTACGCGCGACTCCTTCTACTCTCCCGCGGCGACGTTCGACATCGATGGTTTCTTGTCGCGGGCCCAACAACTCGTCGCCCAGGGCGCCGACCTGCTCGACGTCGGGGGGGTGAAGGCCGGTCCGGGGCAGGAGGTGAGCGAGGACGAGGAACTCGAGCGCGTGGTGCCGGCCATTGAATTGCTGCGACAGCGATTCGACGTGCCGGTCAGTGTCGACACCTGGCGCGCCGGTGTCGCGGCGGCGAGCTTCGCCGCGGGCGCGTGCGTGGGTAATGACATCAGCGGCTTCGCGGACCCCGACTACTTGAGGGTCGCCGCCGCGGCGGGGGCCAGCGTGGTGGCGACGCACATCAGATTGCGCCCGCGGGTGGCGGACCCGAGTCCGCACTACGACGACGTCACCCAGACGGTGATCGAGTACTTGAGTCAACGGCGACACCGGGCGATCGACGCGGGCATCGCGCCCCAGCGCGTGATCCTCGACGCGGGACTCGACTTGGGCAAGACCGCGGGTCAGTCGCTACAGCTCCTGCGTGACAGTGATCGACTCGCCGCGCTGGGTCCACTACTGCTCTCGGCGTCGAACAAGACGTTCCTGGGCGTGCTGTTCGACCTCGACGTCTTGGAGCGTCGCGAGGCGTCGCTGTCGGCGACGGCGCTCGGCGTCGTGGCGGGGTGTCGGGTGCTGCGCGTGCACGACGTCCAAGGTACGGTGCGGGTGCGCGACGCGCTCGAACGCGTCATGGAGTTCGCCTGATGGTCGCGGTCACCGCGGTGGTGGGCGGCGACGCCACGATGGTCTACGACGCGCTGCACAACGTAGTGGCGACGGCGCTGGGGGACCTGGACCCGTCCTTCGCACTACAGGACTTCACGGTGAAGGACGTCACCACGGGCGCCGACTCGGTCATCTCGGCCGTCCTCGAGGCGCTCAACACGCCACCGTTCCTCGTGAGTCGTCGCGTGGTGGTACTACGCGACGCCCAGGCGCTGCTCGCCGACGAAGTGGCGGCGCTGCTGGCCTGGATGGCGGCGCCCGCGCCGGACATCGTGCTACTCGTGGCCGTCGTGGGCGCGAAGTCGCACAAACTCGTCAAGGCCGCCCAGGACGTGGTCGACGTGCACGTCGCCACCGGCGTGAAGAATCGCGTGGCCTTCGTGAACGACAAGATGGCCGAGTACCGCGTGAGCCTCGACGCCACCGCGGTCGCACGGGTGAGCGAGCGGGTGGGCGACGACGTGGCGCGCGTGGACTCCCTGGCGCGACTGCTCGCCTCGATCTACGGCTCGGCACCACTTAACGTCACCCACATCGAGCCCTACTTGGGCGACGCGGGCGCCCTGCCCGAATGGGACCTCACCGACGCCCTCGAGAGCGGCAACGCCAGCCGGGCCATCACCGTGGCACGACGGATGCTCGACTCGCGCGCGCGCGCGGGCGTGCAGATCATCTTCGTGCTCCAGCGCTACTACCTGCGGATGGCGCGTCTCGAGGGCGCCGGGGTGACCAGTCCCGAGGACGCCGCGCACTTGCTCGCCATGAACGCCTTCGGCGCGAAGAAACTCCTCGTGATGTCCTCGCGTATGGGAGCCGAGCGCATCACCGACGCGGTGCACCTCATCGCCCAGGCCGACGTCGACCTCAAGGGTGGGGTCAGTTACGGGGGTAAGGACCTCGACACTGATCAGGACCTCACCGACCTGACCGTCATCGAGGTGTTAGTGGCGCGACTCGCGCGACTCAGTGCGAGCGCGCGCCGGTGACGCGACCTCCGCGACCTCGCCCGAGCTGGGTGACGCGGGCAACAAAAAAAGCGCCCCGCAGGGCGCCTTCTTTGGTTGAGGTGGCTGCGAACTAGGCGTTCGCGCTCTCGCTCAACTTAGCGATGCGCTTCATCAGACCGCTCTTCTTGTTGGCGGCCTGGTTCTTGTGGATGACGCCCTTGGCAGCGGCCTTGTCGATGCGCTTGACGGCCAGGCGCAACGCGGACCCCTCGTTCTCGCTCCCGACGGCGGCGACGGCGCTCTTGGCGCGGGTGCGGATCTCGGACTTCACGGCGCGATTACGGTCGCGAGCCTTCTCGTTGGTCTTGTTTCGCTTGATCTGACTCTTGATGTTTGCCACTGAAAATCCTCGTTCTCGGTCGCCGAGAGTGTCCGGCGGGCTCAACAAGGCTAGCAGACCGCGCCGAAGTGCGTCGTGCCGCCCCCCGCTGGGGCCCAGTAGCCTTGACGGCACCGTGGCCAACATTCTTCTTCCCGTCGCAACGGCGAAAATCCGCAATTTCTCCATCATCGCCCACGTGGACCACGGTAAGTCCACCCTCTCTGACCGCATCCTCGAGATCACCGGGGCCGTCGACCCGCGACTCATGCGCGCGCAGTACCTGGACTCGATGGACATCGAGCGCGAGCGCGGTATCACCATCAAGGCCCAGAACGTTCGGGTGTTCTTCGAGGACCACGTCCTCCAACTCATCGACACCCCGGGTCACGTGGACTTCGGCTACGAGGTCTCACGGTCCCTGGCCGCCTGTGAGGGGGCGATCTTGCTGGTGGACGCCTCCCAGGGCATTCAGGCCCAGACGCTGGCCAATTGCTACCAGGCCATCGAGAACAATCTGGAGATCATCGCGGTCCTCAACAAGATCGACCTGCCCGCCGCGGACCCCGAGCGCTGCAAGGAGGAACTCGATCGGGTGCTCGGATTGCCGGCGGATCAGATCCTCTCGATCTCGGCCAAGACCGGCGAGGGCGTCAGTGAGTTGCTACGCGCGGTGATCGAACGAATCCCCGCGCCCGGCGGCGATCCCAGCGATCCACTGCGCGCGCTCATCTTCGACTCGTACTACGACCAGTACCGCGGCGTCATCTCCTCGATCCGCATCATTGAGGGCACCTTGCGCGACGACGTCAAGATTCGCATGATGCAGGCGGGTGAGAACCACGAGATCGAAGAGATTGGCGTGCGCACGCCCGACATGATCGCGGTACGACAACTCGGACCCGGCGAGGTCGGCTACATCGTGGCGGGCATCAAGGACGTCGGGGGAGCGCGCTCGGGTGAGACCATCACCGAGGCCCAACGGCCCGCGTCGACGGCCCTCGACGGCTACATGGACCCCAAGCCCATGGTGTACTGCGGCATCTACCCCATTGACGGCGACGACCTGGGGGACCTACGTGATTCGCTCGACAAGCTCAAACTCAACGACGCCTCGATCACCTACGAGCCCGAGTCGAGCCACGCCCTGGGATTCGGCTTTCGTTGTGGCTTCTTAGGCCTGCTGCACATGGAGATCGTGCGCGAACGCTTGGAGCGCGAGTTCAACCTCGACATCATCGCCACCGCGCCGTCGGTGGTGTACCGCGCCTACCTCACCGACGGAAGCGAGGTGAAGATCGACAATCCCACCGACCTCCCCGACGCGTCGCGCCTCGACCACATCGACGAACCCATGCTCGCCATCTCGATCCTGACCCCCGCGGAGTACCTGGGAACGGTCATGGACCTGTGTCAGTCGCGTCGCGCCGAGATGATCAAGATGGACTATCTCTCGACCGAGCGGGTGGAGCTGCGCTACTCGATTCCGCTGGCCGAGGTGGTCATCGACTTCTTCGACGCGCTCAAGTCGCGCACCAAGGGCTACGCCAGTCTCGACTACGAGCAGAGCGGCTACGTCACCTCCAATCTGGTGCGCGTGGACCTGTTGATCAACCACGAGCCCGTCGACGCCTTCTCGACCATCGTGCACCGTTCCAACGCCGATTTCTACGGGCGAAAGATGGCCGAACGCCTGAAGGAGCTCATTCCGCGCCAGATGTTCGACGTGCCGATCCAGGCGGCGGTCGGGGGTCGCGTCATCGCGCGCGAGACCGTCAAGGCCCGCCGCAAGGACGTGCTCGCCAAGTGCTACGGCGGGGACATCACGCGCAAGCGCAAACTCCTGGAGAAGCAAAAAGAGGGTAAGAAGCGCATGAAGAACCTGGGGCGCGTCGAGGTGCCCCAGGAGGCCTTCGTAGCGGCCTTGAAGCTCGAGGACTAGATTCGCCGACGCCGGGCGCGAGGATTCACTCGCGCGCGAACGCGATGCACGCGTCGCCGGGTACGTGCAGCGTGATGTTCTCGTGGCGGTTCCATCGATCCTCGCTGAAGATGCCAATGAGCCGGTCGCCCCCGTCGAGCTCGATCACGTGTTCATAACCGCGTCCACGAAAGGCCACGTCGACCACGCGACCGCGCAGGCGCGCATGATCGCGGCGGTGCTCACCGAGGTGTTCACGGTGGTCGAGCGCGAAGTGATCGACCGCGGGGGCGGTAATGCGTAGGGGAGCTGCCCGTACGAAGACGCGTACCTCGGGGCCGGTCGTCGGCGTGGTGGCGTCGCGGGTGTGAAGTTCACCACCGCCGCCGCGCACGAGGAGACGTCTATCTTCCGCGCGAGCGACGATCACCGCGTCGAGTTCACCGGCTACGCCGGTGAAACGTGCGACGAAGGGTGTGGCGGGATTGTGGTAAATCTCCTCGGGAGTCGCGACCTGAATCAGGCGACCCTCGTCCAAGACGCCGATGAGGTCGGCGAGCGCAAAGGCTTCGGTCTGATCGTGGGTGATGTAGAGCACGCTCGAGCCCGCCTCGCGCGTCAGGTCCGCTATCTCGATGCGCAGTCGTTCGCGCAGGTGCGCGTCCAGACTCGAGAGGGGTTCGTCGAAGAGGATCATGTCGGGAGTGCCGACGAGGGCGCGCGCGAGGGAGACCCGCTGTTGTTGGCCCCCCGACAGAGTGGAGGGATAGCGCGTGGCGAAGTCGGCCATGCCCACTCGCTCGAGGATCTCGCCCACCGCGTGACGACGTTGCTCCTTGGTGACCCCCGGCTTGTGCAAGGAGAAGGACACGTTGTCGAAGATGTTCATGTGCGGCCACAGGGCGAAGTCTTGAAAGACCATTGAAACGTTGCGTCGTTCGGGGGCGACGTGGACCTTGGCGGAGTTGACTGTCAGGTCGCCAAAGCGAATGTGTCCGGCGTCGATTCTCTCCAGTCCCCCCACGCACCGCAACAATGTGGACTTGCCACTCCCCGAGGGGCCGAGCAGGACCGTGAACTGGCCCGGTTCGATGGTGAGGTGGATTGAGTCGAGGGCGCGGTACTCGCCGTAGTACTTCTCGACGTCGTCGATCACGATGCGCTCGGGGTGGCCTCGGGTGGTGGGCGACGCGCTCAGGGGGGGCTCGGGGGAGAGCACCCTGAGCGTGGGACTGGAGTCGAACTTCGCGCTCATCGCGGCCTCCCGACGTCGATATTTCGCCACCCCGGGGGGGCCACGAGTCGAAAGATCAGGGAGGCGATGGCGATGACGCCCAGGACGATCACCATCTGCACTACCGAGAAGGCAGTGGCGATAGCGAGGTTGTAGGCCTCGAAGGAACTCAAGATGGCCGTCGCCATGGTGCGCACGCCGGTGGGTGCGAGCATTTCTGAGGTGGGCAGCTCGCCGAAGGTGGCCGCGAAGGACAGCAGCCACGCCCATAGCAGACTCTTGGCGATCAGGGGCAAGACGCACCTACGAAAGGCACGAAGTTGATGCGCCCCGTGGATGCGGCCGGCCGCCATCATCGAACCGTCGATCTGGCTGATCGGCCCGATGAGCACGCGGCTGTTTGAGGGAAGGGAAATGGCCAGGTACCCGATCCCCAACAGCGTCAGGGTGCCGTAGAGGTTGATACCCATGTGCACCGTGAGGGGCAAGTTGAAGACGAAGATGAAGCCCGCGGCGAGGACGAGGGCCGGAAGGGCGACCGAACCTACGAGGACCGCGTCCATCAGCCGTCCAGTCCAGCCCGGGCGCGGGCTCGTGAGGACCTTGGCGACTGCGACGCCCAAGATGACCGTCAACGTCGCGGTGATGACCGACATCTTGAGCGAGACCATGATGGGTTGCATTATGGACTGCTGGGTGAAGACGTTGCCGTAGGCACTGAAGCTCAAGTTATGCCAGGCGAAGTTCGTGTAGGGCTTGAGCAGCGTGGAGAAGACCGCTCCCAGCGCCGGCACCACCAGGGTGAGCGTGAAGAAGCCGTAGGCGAAGAGGTTGAGCGCGCCACGTCGCCAACCCGTCGGATGAGAGCGTGGCGCGAAGGTCGATCGTCCCGAGAGGACGGCGTAGTTCTTCTTGCGCAGGAGCCAGTTCTGCAGGGTCATGACGGTGGCGAGGGTGAGAATGAGGAACCACCCCACGGCGGCGGCCTCGGGGAAGTTGGTCGGGAAGGTGCCGATGGCCGCCATGATGTTGGTGGTGGCTACCGGGATGTTGGCGTTGGCCGCGATGGTCGACGCGACCCCGAAGTCACCAATGGACTCGGCGAAGACGATGATCATGGCGGCGAAGATCGCCGGGAGGATGATGGGGGCCACCGTGCGAGTGGTCTTGGTGATCCCCGCGCCATGGATGCGCGCGGCCTCCTCGAAACGCCGACCCATGCCCACGATCGCTGGGGCCATGGCGAAGTACGCGAAGGGCACGCCCGAGAAACCCAGGATCATGACGATGCCGACGGGCCCGAGCATGGCGTTACGGACCACGGGCGAGACCAGACCGAGTTGGGAAAACATATTGCCGTTGGCCAGGATCTCTTCCCAGCCCACCGCGACGATATAGGTAGGTACCAGGAGCACGCCCCAGAGCAGCGCGGGGATCAACTTGGCCACGCGCACGTCAGTGCGCTGAGCGATGAGCGCGAGGCCCGACGCGATGAACGTCGCGATCAGGGCGGCGCACACCGCGATCATCAGGGAGTTGCGCATGCCAGCCAATTCGATGCCCGAGAACGCTTGGCGAAAGACGCCCAGCGTGAACCAACTCGGACCCTGGCTGAAGATGCGCGGAGAGAAGGCGAGAGCCAGGAATGCGACGGTCGGGATGATGGACACCACGGCCAGCACCATCCAGAGGAGGGGTCGGCCCAGGCGGTTCAGGGCCAACTCGTACCAGTGGCGCAGGGTCCGGCGCTCGGGGGGAGACCCACTGACACCCTCCTCGCGGCTCGAGGGGAAGGTGTCAGTGGGTACAGGGTACTGATTCACGTGGCGATTTATGCGACGTGCGAACTGAACCAGGAGTTGATCGAGGGCTCGAGTTTGCCCCAGACGTAGGGATTGGGGAATGAGAATGGAATTGTCGCGACCGAGGGGACGCGCGGGCGTGACTTCTCGCCCACCATGATCGGGAAGAACTGCGAGTCACCTTGGGGGTCGCCCGAGAGCATCACCTGCTGGCCGGCGGGACTATAGACGAAGTTCGCGAATCTCTTCGCGTCAGCGATCTCGCCAGCGGACGCCTTGCCGTCGATGGCGATGGTCGAGGGGAGTCCGGCCGACGGGTTGGGGTAGTACACCTTAATATTGGGGTTGGTGTAGGACGCGCCGATGCCACTGGTGTTCTGGGAGATGGCAATCTGGACGGTGCCGGCGAGCAACTCGTCCTTGATCGAGTTCTCCGACACCACGAAGCCGTTGGCCTTCAGCTTGGTCATGAAGGCCTCACCCTGCGTGACGCCGCCCAGGGAGTTAAACAAGGTGGCCAGGATGGGGTAGCTCGGACCATCGACTGAGGGGTTGTTCATGCCGACCTTGCCCTTCCACTTAGGCAGTAACAGATCCTGCCAGGTGGTCGGCGGCTTCGGGGTGATTTTGGAGTTGTAGATGAACGCCCCCGAGACGGTCAGCCCCGTGGGGATGTAACTCTTGTCGGCGGGAACAAGCTTCTGGCCCAAGGCGGTGAGCTTTCCGGTGGTGGGCTCGAAGCCCTTGAGGAGCAGACCCTCCTGGTCGAGAGCCGCGTAGGGAGCGTTGCCGTCGGTCCAGGCGACCCCCCAGTGTGGATTATTTTTCGTGGCCTGAATAGTGGCGAGCGTCGGACCCGTCGAGTTGTCCGACAACTTACACACGATGCCGGTGGCCTTTTGGAAAGCGGTGCACATGGCCGAGTCGTACCCTTCGGAGGAGAGTAGATACAGGGGTGTCGTCGAGGTGCTGTGCGCCGTGAGAGTCGGAGATGCACCACTGACGCCGACGCCGACGCCCAGCAGTGACACCGCGAGAGGGAGGGCGAGGATACGTCGGAGGGCGGAAGTGGACCGGGGGGAATGGACTTTGATTGCGGTAGTTGAGTTCATGGGCATTACAATAAAAATTGCACATGTGCGCACGGTGAACTCAGTGTGCGCATTACTTGTCGACAAGATAAAGATGTAATAAGACGAGATAAAGATTAAAGTAAGAGACTGCGTCGCGGCACGACGCGAGACTGTCGTAGTTGGTCGTTCGTGCGAGGACCTCGAAGATCTGTCAGCGAATATCACGCGAGTCCGACACACCTCTTCGACGCTCCCTACCAGTCAACGGGTCGCTCGACAATGCGGCGAGAGGACGCGAGGGCGCGCAGTCATTGGAGAATTGTGCGGGCACGTCGTCGGGACTCGCGAGGCCGAGGTCGAACAATTTCGCGTCGTGATCATCATTTCTCGTGGGGAGGAACGTGGTGGCGCGGTCCACTGGCATCTCGTCGAATTGCTGAATTTTCACCGGTGTCGTGTGTCTGAGGAGCCCCATCGGGTGACCTCCTCGTCGCCGCGTCGCGCTCACATCATCAAGTGGGTGTCGCAGTTCTGGTCCGACCACCCTTCGCGCCGCGGTCTTTCGGATCCGGTGACGGGTCTGGGCGGACGTGGTGGCGACTCGAAAGTCGCGGTGCCTTGATCGGTGGCGCGGCGCGACGAGATGTTTCGCGGTTCGGGTGGGGACGTTCACACCCACCTCGCGTCGTGTTGCTCGGTGAACACCGCGTGACGGGTCGGCGGCTGGCACTCGGTAGAATCGAGTGCTAACAAGGAGGAAAGTATGGCTCGACGCGCGACCGCCCCCGTCGTCAACGATCTTGACGCGCGTAAGGCCTCCATCCTCGAGGCGGTGGTCTCGGAGCACATCGACACCGCCCAGCCGGTCGGATCCTCCTCGGTCGCCTCGAGCTCGGACATCGTGGTCTCGTCCGCCACAGTGCGCTCCGAGATGGTCTCTTTGGAGCGCGAGGGCTACCTCGCCCAGCCCCACACCTCGGCGGGGCGCGTCCCCACCGACAAGGGGTACCGCTACTTCGTCGACCACCTCAAATCGGGCGTCCTGGGTGACGTGCAGCAACAGCAGGTCAGCGAGTTCTTCGCCAACGTGCGCGGCGAGGTGGAGGACGTGCTCGAACAGACGTCGATGTTGCTGAGCCAGATGACGCACTACACCTCGGTGGTGCTGGGAGCGACGTTGAGCCACGCTTCGATCCTGTCCTCGCAACTCGTGAACATCGACGCTCACCACCAACTTCTGGTCACGGTGTTCTCCGACGGGTCGGTGACCAAGCATTCGCTCACGCCACCCTTCGAGGTGGACTACGAGACGTGCGCTGAGGCCTCGCGCCAGCTCAACGCGTTGCTGATCGGTACGTTGCTCGAGTCCGTGGTGCAGGTCCCCTCGCGCGGTGACCACGTGGCCGCCCTGGTGCGCGACGCGGTGGCGGCGCTGCACGCTCAGGCCCCCACGGTCGACGGCGACAAGGTCTTCATCGGGGGCTCGTCACGCGTGGCGGACGCCTTCGACGGCGTCGAAACGGTCCGCCAGGTGCTCTCGATCCTCGAGCAGGAGCTGCTGGTGGTCTCGCTCGTCGAGGACATGCTCAAGCGTGGCCTCTCGGTCGCCATTGGCGCGGAGAACGGTTTCGAACCTCTCTCGACCTGCGCGGTGATCGTCGCACCCGTGACCATCGACGGCGCGCCCGCCGGCGCCGTGGGATTGCTCGGACCCACGCGTATGAAGTACCGAGAAGCGATGGCCGCCGCTGGCGCGGTCTCCCAACACCTAGCTCGCCACTTCGGTGGGGATGAGGAACATGCCGAACACTGATCTCTACGCCATTCTCGAAGTCGACCACAACGTTTCGGCGGAGGACTTGAAGAAGTCCTATCGGCGCCTCGCGCGCCAATTGCACCCCGACGCCAACCCGGGCGACGCCGCGGCCGAGGCGCGTTTCAAGGAAGTCTCCCAGGCCTACGAGATCTTGTCGGACCCCGAGCGCCGGGCCAACTACGACCGCTTCGGTCAAGACGTGGGCGCGGGCGGCAATCCTTTCGGCGGCGGCTCGGTCCAAGACATCTTCGATATGTTCTTCGGTGGCGTGGGGGCCCGTCCCAACCAGCGACGCGGTCCCCAGCCCGGTCCCGACGCGGAAGTCGCCGTCGAGATCACGCTCGACGAGGCGGCGTTCGGGGCCAACCGTGAGATCACCGTCACGTTGCCCCAGCGCTGCGCGACCTGCGACGCCACCGGATGCGCGCCGGGTACGTCGCCGATCACCTGCGTCGAGTGCGCGGGATTGGGTGAGGTGCGCCGCGTACGCAACTCGATCCTGGGCCAGATGATGACGTCCGCGGTGTGCACCCGCTGCCAGGGCACGGGCGCGCGCATCGAATCACCGTGCCCCACGTGTCGCGGCGAGGGGCGCACGAACGCCGCCACCACCATGACGATCCAGATCCCCGCGGGCGTCGAGGACGGCTCGACCATGCGTCTGTCGGACCGGGGCCCGGTGGGTTTGCGCGGGGGGCCCAGTGGGCGGCTCTTCGTGCACTTGCGCGTGGCGACCGATGAACGCTTCGAGCGCAACGGCGACGACCTGCACCACGAGGCGCACATCTCCTTCGCCCAGGCGGCGTTGGGGACCAGTATCGAAGTCCCCACGCTGCGCGGAACGACGACGGTCGAGGTCGAGGCCGGCAGTGCCTCGGGCACCGCTCACCGCGTGCGCCACGAGGGCGTCGAGCACCTGCACGGGCGTGGCCGCGGCGACCTCTACGTGCACCTGACCGTCGACGTACCTACCGAGCTCGACGACGTCGAGCGCGACCTGTTGCGCCAACTCGCCCAACACCGAGGAGAATCCGTCGCCGATCACCACGGCGGAGGACTCTTTCGTAAGCGAGCCAAACGATGATCACGCAGTGGCCGCGGCGCGTGGCCGCGTTGACCCAGATCCGCGTCGTCGACGTCAACGAGCCGGCGATTTCGCGCGAGGACGATCATCACCTGCGCCGGGTCCTGCGTGCGCGCGACGGCGAGGAAATCGTCGTGTGCGATGGACGAGGATCCTGGCGCATGGCGAGAGTGACCGCGACGGGCCTCGACGTCGCCAGTGACGTCGAACGCGACGAGCGGCCCGCACTCACCACGTTGTACCTGGCACCGCTGAAGGGCGAGCGTGGCGAGTGGGCGCTCGCCAAGGCCACCGAGGTCGGGGTGAGTCGCGTGGTGCCGCTAGTGAGCGCGCGCCTGACCCAGAAGTTCCGCGGCGAGGCGCGCGACAAGGTGCTGCACCGGTGGCGACGCATCGCCGAGGAGACCTGCGCGCAGTGTCGCAGGACCTACGACCTGGAGATCACCGAACCCCAGAGTCCCGCCGACGTGCCCGCCGACGTGGCGGTGGCGGACTTCGCCGGGAGCGCGGACTGGCGCGGGGTGTCGGCGGTGGCCGTGGGTCCCGAGGGGGGCTGGGCACCGGGGGAGTGGGACGTGGCGCGCCGGCGCGTGTCACTGGGTCCCACCGTCTTACGAGGGGAAACAGCCGCCGTGGTGGCCGCCGCTCTCGTAACGTTCACCAATGGTTCATGGGGATTCACCCTCACCGCGTCGCGAAATGAGTAATGATGAGAGCACCACATGAGTGAATGCCTCTTCTGCAAAATCGTCGCCGGTGAGATTCCCGCCACCCCAGTGTCCGAGAGCGAGAGCGCTCTGGCGATTCGCGACATCGAACCCCAGGCGCCGGTGCACGTCCTCGTGATCCCCAAGACTCACGTCACCAGTGCCGACGACGTGACGTCCCAGCACGCGGGCATCGTCGACGAGCTCGTGCTGTTGGCCCAACGCGTGGCCGAGCTCGAGGGGGTGCGTGAGAGTGGGTACCGACTCGTGATGAACGTGGGCCCCGACGCCCAGATGAGCGTCGCGCACCTGCACCTGCACGTGCTGGGTGGACGAAAGATGCAGTGGCCCCCCGGATGACTTTCGACGCCGCGGCCGACGAGGCCCTGATGGCCACGACGTACGTTCCCAACACCCACCTCATGTCGGGGTTGCTCGGTCCGCGCGACGAGCACCTGCGCGTGGTGGAACGTTCATTCCCGCACTCCAAGATCCGCGTGCAGGGTAATCAGATCAGCGTCGCCGGACCCGACGCCGCCACGGTCCTACGCCTGTTCGACGAACTGGTCCTCGTGCTCGAGAGCGGTCAGACGCTCGATCCCACCAAGATCTCACGCACCATCGACATGGTCGCCGACGACCTGCGCCCCAGTGAGGTGCTGCGCCACGAAGTGGTGCGCGGCGCCAAGGGTAAGGCGATCCGTCCCTCGACGGCCGGTCAGAAGCGCTACACCGACGCGATCGAGAAGTCCATCATCACCTTCGGCATCGGTCCCGCGGGTACCGGGAAGAGCTACCTGGCCGTCGCCGCCGCCGTACAGGCCCTGCACCGCCGTCAGGTGCACCGCATCGTGCTGACGCGCCCGGCCGTCGAGGCGGGGGAGCACCTGGGCTTCTTGCCCGGCGACCTGATGGCCAAGGTCGACCCCTACCTGCGACCGCTCTACGACGCCCTCTACGACATGGTCGGCCCCGACGGCGCCCAGCGTCTCATCGCCAACGGCACCATTGAAGTGGCGCCGCTCGCATTCATGCGCGGGCGTACGCTCAACGACTCCTTCATCATTCTGGACGAGGCTCAGAACACGACGCCCGAACAGATGAAGATGTTCCTCACCCGCATCGGCTTCAACGCCAAGGCTGTGGTCACCGGTGACGTGACGCAGGTCGACCTCAACGGCCGACCCTCGGGACTGGCCAATATCGAGAACATCCTGGGTCGCGTGGACGACATCTCCTTCATCCACTTGGGCGCTAAGGACGTCGTGCGTCACCGCATCGTGGCCGACATCGTCGCCGCCTACGACCGTCACACCAACTGATGGCCATCGATATCTACGCCGCCGACGAGCAGCTCGACCACGTCGTCGAACTCGAGCGCTGGGTCGAACTCTGTCGCCACGCCCTCGAGGAGGAGGGCGTGCGCGGACTCGCCGAGGTGTCGCTGATCTTCACCGGTGAGTCGACCATGGCCGAACTCAATGAGCAGTTCATGGGTAAGCGCGGTCCCACCGACGTCCTCTCGTTCCCCATCGACTCAGAACCCGACCCCACGGGTCGCGTACCCGACGCCGGTGGCACGGGGCCGGGTGAACCACCCGTCGCGGAGATCCCCCAACTAGTGGGTGACATCGTGATCTGTCCCGCCGTCGCCGCGCGTAACG
>JAJZFO010000286.1 GCA_021805305.1 Actinomycetes bacterium
GCGGCCCTGCACATCCTCGAGGGCCAGTTCACGTCGGTCGTCCAACAGCGCGAGAGCCACCTGGCCGACGTGCAGACCCACCTCACCAAGCGCACTCAGCAGCTCGAGAACCAGATCGACCTGGGGCATCGTCAACTGCTCGCACGTTTCTACGACGGATTCGGCGCCCTGCAGCGCGACGTCACGGAGTTGTCGCGCTACTTCAGCGAACTCAAGGCCGAGTACGAGACGTTCGAGGAGACCAAGATCGCGGGTCTGCTCGCGCGCATGGCCGAAGTCGACCACTTCCTCACCGAGGTCAAGCGCTCCTACCCCGAGTTGGTCAAGCCCGAGCGATTGGTGAAGCTCGCCACCGGCTTCGACGCCATCGAGCGCGCTCACGCGATGCGCTTTCGCGGCACCCGTGAATCCATCATCGAGCGAATCTCGGTCTACGTCCCCGAGCTCAAGGGGGTCGCGGGACTGGGCCCGGTGCTCGACATCGGCTGCGGCGGGGGCGAACTCCTCGAGGTGATGCGCGACAACGAGATCGACGCCTACGGCATCGAGATCGTCGACGCCGCCGTGCAGGAGTGCCGCTCCCTGGGCCTCGACGCGCGATTGGACGACGTCGTGCACCACCTCTCCTCGGTGCCCAAGGCCTCGCTGGGCGCGGTGACCGCGATCCACGTGGTGGAACACCTGGGTATCGACACCCTCATCGAGGTGATCGACCTCTCCTTGAAGGCTCTCAAGCCCGGCGGCGTCATCATCTTCGAGACGCCCAACCCCGCCAACGTCCTGGTGGGCGCCGACAGCTTCTACATCGACCCGACCCACGACCACCCGATTCCGAGCGCCCTGCTCGAATTTCTGGTCTCGATCCGTGGATTCGCCGACGCGAAGATCATGCCGCTCAAGCGCGCACCCAATCTCTTCACCAACGTCATGCCCGACGAGGGTGTGTGGGCCAATGACGTGTCGCGCGTCGCCCAACACGTCGCCAACGTGTTCCTGGGCGCCGAGGACTACGCGGTGATCGCTCGACGAGCGCTCTAACGATGCGCGTTGCCGTCTGGACGCCCCTACCGCCGGAGCCCTCGGGCATCGCCGACTACAACGCCGTGCTCCTGGGCGCCATGGCGCGCGATCCGCGCGTTCACCTGAGCGCGGTGGTGCGCGACGACGTGACCGAGGTCCGGGCCCCCGCCGGGGTCCAGGTCATCGCGCAGCGCGATTATCGCCCCCACGACTTCGACATCGACCTGTACCACGTGGGCAACAACCCCACCTTCCACGGCTACATGTTCCAACCGGCCCTGCGTCGCCGCGGCGTGACGGTGTTGCACGACCCCGCCATCGTGGACCTCGTCGAGGTGCTGCTGGGCGACCGTCGCCAACGGATCTTCGAAGTGGAGGTCGCCTACAACCTCGGTTGCTCCGAGCGCGACGAGGAGCTCCTGCAGCGCGCCATCGCCTCCTGGGACCGTACCGAACTGTTGATGTCGCGACGCCTGATCGAGTCGAGCATCACCACCCTGGTGCACAGCCGCTGGGCCGCCCAGCACCTGCGCGAGCGCTTCGGCGACGTCAACGTCCACACGGTTCCCTTCGCGGTCGAGGTCGAGCCCGTCGCACCGACGCCCCGTGGCGGCGTGCTCACCTTTGGCGTCTTTGGCAATCTCGGTTTCCATAAGCGCGTGCCCGAGGTCGTGGCGGCCTTCGCCGCGGCGCGTCGGCGCGGTCTCGACGCCCGACTCATCGTGGCGGGACGCCGCGACAGCGCCGAGGCGGAGCACCGCATCGAGGTGATGATCGAGGAGTTCGCGCTCGCCGACGTGGTGCGCGTCGAGATGGACCTCGACGCCGAGACGTTTCGTGGCCTCCAGCAGGATTGTGACGTGGTGGTGGGTCTGCGCTGGCCCACGGCGGGCGAGACCAGCGCGTCGTTGCTCGAATGCTTCGCGCTGGCCAAGACCGCCATCGTCTCGGACATCCCCCAGAACCGCGAGTTCAACGACGAGTTCTGTTGGCGCGTCAGCGTCGAACCCGACCGCGAGCACGACGAGTTGGTCGCGGCGATGTTGCGCGCGGGGCGCGACGTGGCCGCGACGCGACGAGCCGGGCGCGTTGCCTACGACTTCGTGGCGCGGCACTGTCGCCTCGAGGACGTGGCGGAGCGCTACGTGGAGGAACTGCGCCGGGCAATCGGCGCACCCGCGGCGTCATCGACCACGATGCACCCGGGCCTGGGCGTCAACGCCGTCGCGTCCTGGGCGGGGGCCACCGGTCTGGCCGAAGCGGGGCGCCGATCAGCGCTGGCGTTGCTGGAGGCGGGCGTGGCCGTCGCCACCACCGACGTCAACCTCTGGGCCAAGGTCGATCAGGACCGTATCCCCACCGAGATCGCGGCGCTGCCCCAGGGTCACCCCTACGACATCAGCGTGTCGTTCCTCAACGTGAACGAGTTCCACGTCGTCGAGGACTGGCAGCTGCGCGGCTTGGACACCCCCTACCTGATCGCGATGTGGTACTGGGAGCTACCCGCCCTGCCCGAGGAGATGATCAAGGAGATCGCGCGCGTCGACGAGATCTGGGTGGCCAGCGCGTTCGTGCGCGACGTGTTCTTGCGCTACACCGCCAAGCCGATCCACGTGATGCCCAGCGTGGTCGAGCCGGTGGCTGATCCCACGATCACCCGCGAGTCCCTGGGGTTACCCGGCGAGGACGTGGTGGTCTTCCTCGTCACCTTCGACGCCAATTCGACGATTGCGCGCAAGAACCCCTACGGCGCGATCAAGGCCTTCGAGGAGGCCTTCGGCACGGGTCGACGCGACGTGCAACTGGTGGTCAAGGTGATCAATCTCGCCGACTATCCCGTGGTTCGTCGTGACCTGCGCCGCCACGTGGAGAGACTCGGTGGCTTGTTGATCGAGTCCGACATGGCCGCCGGCGAGATCGCCGCGCTCATCAAGCACAGCGACGTCTACGTCTCGATGCACCGCTCCGAGGGCTTCGGGCTCGGCCTGGCCGAGGCCATGTACTTCGGGCGCCCGGTGATCGCCACGGGCAACTCGGGCAACATGGATTTCATGACCGCACTCAACAGCTGCCTGGTCGGATACCGGTCCATGGTCGTGCACCGCAACGAGCTGATGGACAACCCCACCGCGATGGTCCTCTACCAGCCCGGCAACCTCTGGGTGGATCCCGACGTGCACGACGCCGCGCGACTCATGCGCTGGCTGGTCGAGCGGCCCGAGGAGCGTGAACGCATCGGAGGACGCGCGAGCGCCGACATCCGCGCCCGCTTCAGCTCAGCGGCGGCGGGAGCGGCGATGCGCGCACGACTCGAGGTCGTCGCTGAGATGCTGGGTCGTCACTGGCAACCCCCGGCCGACGTCGCGATCTGAGGCGTCCCAGGGGTCCTAGGGGTTAGGGGTTAGGGGTTAGGGGTTAGGGGTT
>JAJZFO010000304.1 GCA_021805305.1 Actinomycetes bacterium
CGAGCACGCCCGTCGCCGTCACGTACAGGTGATCCCCGAGATCGACCTGCCCGGGCACGCCCAGGCCCTGTTGGCGGCGTATCCGCAGTTCGGCAACACCGCCCAGCGAGTCGACGTCTGGACGCATTGGGGGATCTCGCATCACGTTCTCAACGTCGACCCGACCACCCTGGACTTCGTGGAGCGGCTGGTGGGCTACGTGGCGGGACTCTTCGGTGACGTCCCGGTGCACATCGGTGGCGACGAGTGTCCGACGACCCAGTGGGAGGCGAGTGCGGCCGCGCGCGAGGTCATGGAGCGTCACGGCTTCGACGACCCCCAGCAGCTCCAGGGCCTCTTCACCGAGCGGCTCAGCCGCTCCCTGATGGCCCAGGGGCGTGAGGTACTCGCCTGGGACGAGGTACTCGACGCGCAGGTGGTCCCGGGAACGACGATCTGCGCGTGGCGCAGCGCGCGCAAGGGTCGAGAGGCCGCCGAGCGGGGGTTCGACGTGATCATGGCGCCGATGCAGTACACCTACTTCGATTGGCTCAGCAGCGACTCGCCCGAGGAGCCCGTGGCGGTGGGGGCCTGGCCGTACGTGACGACGTGGGAGAAGGTCTACGCCATGCCCGTGCTGCCCGATGGACTCGACCCGCTCCTTCGAGGTCGCGTCCGCGGCGCGCAGGCGCAGTTGTGGACCGAGTACATCGACTCCGAGGCGCGACTCGACTACATGGCCTTCCCCCGTCTGTGCGCCTTCAGCGAGGTCGTCTGGGGGACGGCGGGCGACGTCGAGGACTTCCGCCCTCGACTCCATCACCACCTCGGGCGACTCGCGGCGATGGGCGTCGCGTACCGCGAACTCGATGACGAGGTGACGCGATGAGGGACCGACGCGCCCTGATCGCCGCGCAGTTGGGACCCCTCGAGTCCGAGGACGTCGATCGGGTGCGTTCCGTCGACGCCGCCGCCATGGCGTCGCTACTGGGCGAGTTGGGACTACCTCGCGAGACCGTCGTTGAGCTACGCGAGCATTGGGACGAGCTACGACGCTCGACCCCGTGGTCGTCGCTCCTGGCGGCGATGGTGGCGAGCGTCGACCGTGACCGCGGCCGCATCGACGCGCCCCTCGTCGTCTTCGACGACCTCGATGACCACGGCACGAGTGGACGCCTGGTCGTCTTCTACCTCTTCGCGCTGCAGTACGAGGGTCTGCGCACGTACCATCAGCGTCTGGGGGTCCCCGAGGACGTGTCCCTCGCCACCATGGGAGCCCTAGCCCGTCACGCCCAGACGCACCAACTGAAGCACGCCACGACGGGGATCGACGCGGCGTGGTGGATGCAGCCGGTCCTGCGTGGCGAGATCGTGCAGGTCGGCAGCCTCAAGTTCCACAACTTTCGCCTCGGTGTGAGTACTCTCTCTCCGCGTCCGTGGCTCGACGAGGCCGAGATCGTCCGCCACGGGGAAGGCTTCCGTCATGGCGACCTCGCCCTGGGGGTCCATATACCGGCCAGGATCGACCTCTCGCCCCCCGCGCTCGACGCGACCTTCGAGAGGGCGCGCGACGTCATCTCGCGGGTCTGGCCCAGTCCCTCGCGGCGCGTGGCCACCTGCCAGTCGTGGATGATGGACGAGCGATTGGGCGCGGCGCTGGGCGACGACAGCAACATCGTGGGATTCCAGCGACGCTTCACCCTCATCGACCCCTTCGACGACGACGTGGAGATGGTGCGGTACTTCGTCGTCGGGCCCCGGGGTGGCGAGGCCGAACCCGTCGCACCCTCGCGATTGCAGCGGGTCGTGGGTGACGTGTTGTCCCGCGGTGAGCGGTGGCACAACCGGACGGGGTGGTTGGAGTTCGATTGACGGCGATCCACCGCGGGGTTGTTGTTGGCTTGGGCCCCGAATCTTCCATTTGATGTGACTTCAGCGACCTTTGGTGTGAAATATTCTCAATACTTGATTGATTTGTGTGAAAAATTCACATACGATGTCTCTCGTGGATTCGAAGACCCGCCGCTCAACGATCGCCGAGCGCTTACGAATCCAGGGTGAGGCGTCCATCGTGGAGCTCGCGGCGACCTTCGGTACCTCGGAGATGACGATCCGACGCGACCTGGACCTGCTCGAGGCGGAAGGGCTGGCGCGTCGGGCCAGGGGCGGCGCGATCTCAGTGCAGAGTCGTTCGTTCGAGCCGCCGATCCTCCTGCGCGCGGCCCAGTCGTCTGACGCCAAACGTTCCATCGGTGCCGCGGCCGCCGCGATGCTACGCGAGAACGAGACGGTCTTCCTCGATGTGGGGACGACGACCCATGAGATGGCCAAGGCCATTCCCGCTGACCTGCCCATCACGGCGATCACGAGTTCCCTGCTCATCGCCATGGAGCTCTCGACGAAGCCCGCCGTCAAGACCATCGTCACCGGCGGTGTAATTCGACAAGGCGAGATGAGCCTGATCGGACCGCGCGCGCAATTCTCTTTCGCCGACCTTAACTTCGACGCGCTCTTCATGGGCGTCGCGGGCATCAGCGACGCCAAGGGACTCACCGAGTACAACCTCGATGACGCCGACGTCAAGCGTGCGGCCATCGCGAATGGTCGTCGCGTCATCGTGCTCGCCGACGAGTCGAAGATCGGGCGGGTCGCCCTCGTGACCTTCGCGCCGATCCACTCCGTCGACGTGCTCGTCACCGACGCCGCCCCCCACCATCCAGGGGTGCGGCACATCCGAGAGCAAGACGTCGACGTCCTGCACGTCGTGTCACAAGAGAAGGAGCCACACTGATGTCGCGTTTTCGCACTATCTTCCCCGGGATTGCCAAGCCCCTCATCGCCATGGCGCACGTGCCCCCGCTGCCGGGGACACCGCTGTTCGACGCCGCGGCCGGGGTCGAGGGCCTGATCGATCAGGTCAAGCGCGACACGGAGGTGTTGCTCGAGGGTGGATTCGATGCCGTGCTCTTCTGCAACGAGGGCGACCGACCGTACCAACTCCACGCGGGCCTCGAGGCCTCGGCGGTGATGACGCGCGTCGCCACCGAGTGCAAGCCGGACGACCGCCCCTTCGGCGTCGATTATCTCTGGGACGCCCAGTGCGCGCTCGCCATCGCGGTGGGTTCGGGCGCGTCCTTCATGCGCGAGGTGATCAACGGCTCGTGGGAGTCGGACATGGGCCCTTGGCACCCCGACGCCGCGCGACTGCTGCGCGACCGACGCAACTTCGGACGAGAGGACCTCGCCGTCTTCGCCAACATCACGCCGGAGTTCGCCTCGCCCATCGGTAAGCGGACCGCGGCGCAGATGGCCCGGTCGACGGTGGTGTCGAGCCTGGCCGACGTCATCTTGGTCTCGGGACCCATGGCGGGCGCCGAGCCCGACGTCCAGACCGTGGCGGACGTCCGCGAGGCCGTGGACCCGAAGGTGCCCGTCCTGCTCAACACCGGTGCCAAGGCCGCC
>JAJZFO010000023.1 GCA_021805305.1 Actinomycetes bacterium
GCCCGACCGTGCCGCCTTCTACACCAGTGGTCGCGCGAGCAACGAGGCGGCGTTCCTGTACCAGTTGCTCGCGCGGCGGCTCGGCACCAACAATCTTCCGGACTGCTCGAACATGTGCCACGAATCGAGCGGGACCGCGCTGACCGAGACGATCGGAATCGGCAAGGGCGTCGTGAGCTTGCGCGACATCACCGATGACGCCGAACTCATCGTGATCGTCGGGCAGAACCCCGGCACCAACCACCCGCGCATGCTCTCGGCCCTGGAGACGGCCAAGCGTCGTGGCGCGCGAATCGTCACGATCAACCCCCTCCCCGAGGCCGGGCTGACGCGCTTCAAGAACCCCCAGACGTTCCGTGGCGTCCTCGGTTCTGGAACAGTGCTCGCCGACCGATTCATCCCCGTGCGCCTCAGCGGCGACCTGGCCCTCTTCACCGGCGTCAACAAGTCACTGCTCGAACGCGAGGAGCGTGGCCACACCCCGATCCTCGATCGCGAGTTCATCGCGCAGTACTGCGACGGCTTCGAGGACGCGTGCGCGGGTTGGCGCGACGCGTCCTGGTCGAATATCGAGGAGCTCAGCGGCATCGCCCGAGCCGACATCGAGGCTTTCGTGGATGACGTCGTCGCCGCCCGCAGCGTCGTCGTGTGTTGGGCCATGGGGATCACCCAGCACCGCGACGCCGTGGCGACCATCCGTGAGATCGTGAACTTCCTCCTGCTGCGCGGCAACATCGGTCGCCCCGGGGCCGGGCCCTCTCCGATCCGGGGCCACTCCAACGTGCAGGGCGACCGGACGATGGGCATTTGGGAGAAGATGCCCGACGCCTTCCTCGACCGACTCGCAGAGGAGTTCTCCTTCGACCCCCCTCGCGCTCACGGCTACGACACCGTGGACACGATCCGCGCGATGCGCGACGGCGACATCGACGTCTTCGTCGCCCTGGGCGGCAATTTCGTGGCCGCGACCCCCGACACCGAGGTCACCACAGCGGCGATGGCCCGCCTGGCCCTGAGCGTCCACGTGGCCACCAAGTTGAACCGGTCGCACCTCCACCATGGTCGTGAGGCGTTGCTCCTGCCCTGCCTCGGGCGCAGTGAACGCGACGTCCAGGAGTCCGGCGAGCAATTCGTCACCGTCGAGGACTCCATGAGCATGGTGCACGCCTCACGCGGACGACTGGAGCCCGGATCGCCCGAGTTGCTCAGCGAGGTGGCGATCATCTGCGAACTCGGCCAGGCGCTCTTCGGCGACGACATGGGCTGGAGGGCCATGCGGGCGGACTACGGCGTCATCCGTGGACATATCTCGCGGGTGGTCGAGGGATTCGACGACTTCGCGAACCGTGTGGACGAGCCGGGCGGCTTCGTCCTGCCGCGCGGGCCCCACGACGGTCGTGTCTTTCGCACGTCGACCGGCAAGGCGCGCTTCACCCACAACTCCGTCGACGCGCCCGAGGTGCCCCCGGGACACCTCCTCCTGCAGACGATGCGCTCGCACGACCAGTTCAACACGACCGTCTACGGGCTCGATGATCGTTACCGCGGGATCACCGGGGGTCGACGAGTGGTCTTCGTCAACGGTGACGACCTCGCCGAACGCTCGCTGGTCGAGGGCGACGTGGTCGATCTCGTGAGTGTCTGGCGCGGCGAGGAACGCCGGCTGAGCGGACTGCGTTGCGTCGCGTATCCGACGCCGCGGGGCTGTGCGGCGACGTATTTCCCCGAGGCTAACGTCCTGGTGCCGCTCGAATCGACCGCCCACGGGTCCAACACGCCCACCTCGAAGTCAATCGTGGTGCGCCTCGAACCTCATTGACCCCGACGCGCCGCTCATCGAGGTGCTGGTCGCCACCCGGTGGCCGTGGGAGTACACCACGAAGGAGGGGCCACGAAGGAAGCCGACCAGGGTGAGGCCCACCTCGTCGGCGAGGTCCGCGGCCAGGGAGGACGGTGCCGACACCGCGCAGAGCATGGGCGCGCCGGCCATCACCGCCTTCTGGACCAACTCAAAGGATGCACGGCCTGACACCATCAGTACGACTCCGCGAAGGGGGAGGCGCCCCTCGCGCAGGGCCCATCCGACCACCTTGTCGACGGCGTTGTGACGCCCGACGTCCTCGCGCAGAACGAGCAGTTCGCCCGACGCGCCGTCGAACAGCGCGGCCGCGTGCAGACCGCCGGTCTTGGTGAAGATCGCCTGGGCCTCACGGAGCCGCCCGGGGAGGGCCGTCAGCGACTCGGCCGGCATCACCAGCGGGTCGCCGCGCACCTCGAACGTCGAGCGCGTCCGGACCGCGTCGATCGACGCCTTGCCACAGAGCCCGCAGGCGCTGGTGGTGAGAAACGCCCGCGCCACGTCGTCCCCGGGGGGTTGCACGTCGGACGCGAGGGCGAGGTCCAGCACGTTGTAGCGGTTCACGCCGTCACTTCCCGCGCCCGCGCAGTAGCGCATCGTCGTGAGTTGCTCGGTTCGAGCGATCACACCTTCGCTGACCATGAATCCGGCCGCGAGATCGAAGTCGTCGCCCGGAGTGCGCATCGTGACGGCGAGGGACCGTCCGCGCACCCGGATCTCCAAGGGCTCTTCGCCGGCCAAGGTGTCGCGCACCGATATGTCCGGCTCTCCGAGGCTGACTCGGGTGACGCGTCGTACGGGTGCTGAACGGCTCACCTCACCCCTTCCTCGTCACGCCTCGTAGAGACGCACGCTGGTCGATCGAGATCCCTAGCCTAATGGGGAGTGTGTCGCGACCGAGGGGAGTCGCTCATCGTCGGGCGGGGGCGAGGTCGGTGGCTAGCATGAGCCCATGAGCACGTCGCAGAGTTGGCTTCGGGACTTCGCCGATCGACTCGGTGTCGAGGTCCCCAGTGAGGAGGAGGTGGCGACCATCTTGGACCTCGCGGGTTCCGCGGCCCACGCGTCGCAGCGAGTCGCGGCGCCGGTGGCGTGCTGGATCGCCGCCGCGGCGGGACTGAGCCCCGGCGAGGCGCTCGACATCGCACGACACCTGGACGTCGAGTCCTAGGAGATCAGGCCGTACCGTCGCGCCTCGTCGGGGGTGTCGACGTCGAGAAACACTTGCGGCGACGCGTGCGCACGCCACTGGGGCTCTTCGAGGAGCACCACTCCGGGTGCGTCGGCGAGGAAACGAAGGGACCGCTCACCCCTCGCGTAGCGATCGCCCGCCTCGTCGAGGTCGGAGCAACTCCACCTCGCGCACAATGGTTGCGTGCGGCCCTCGACCACCGCGACCACCGACCCGCTCGCGTCGAAGGTCGCCATGAAGGCCAGGAAGTCGCGGGTGAGGAACGGCAGGTCACTGGCGACGACGAGGGCGGGACCGTCGTGCCCGCGACGTCGCAGGGCGTGACGTCCGGCGACGATCGCCGCGAGCGGCCCCTCCCCCGGGGGCTCCTCCACGAC
>JAJZFO010000093.1 GCA_021805305.1 Actinomycetes bacterium
ATGCGACACGACGGCACCGGGGTCTGCGCCACTCCCGAGTATCTACGTGACGCGTGCGACCAGTCCCTGCGACGCCTCGGCACCGACGTCATCGACCTCTACCAGCTGCATTTCCCCGACGACACGACCCCGATCGCCGAGACCATCGGCGCCCTGCAGGAACTCGTCGCCCTGGGCAAGGTGCGAGAGATCGGCTGCTCCAACTTCACCGCCGCCCAACTGCGCGAGGCCGCGGCGGCGGCCGGTGACGGCCCGCGATTCGTCTCGGTCCAGAGTCAGTTCTCGCTCCTCGACCGCTCCCCCGAGAACGACGGCGTGCTCGCGGCCTGCGACGAGTTGTCGATAGGCTTCCTGCCCTTCTACCCCTTGGCCAATGGTCTGCTCACCGGCAAGGTCCGACCGGGCGAACCCATCCCCGAGGGCACCCGCCTCGCATTGATGTCCGAGGAGCGCAAGGCCCACTGGCTGGGCGAGGCCATGCGCGCCCGCGTCGACGCCCTCAGCGACTACGCCGATGAGCAGGAGGTCCCGATGCTGACCTTCGCCTTCTCGTGGCTCCTCGCCCACCCCCAGGTGGCGTCGGTCATCGCGGGGGCCTCGAACGCCCAGCAGGTGGGCGCCAACGCCAGCGCCGTGAACCCTCTCTCCCCCGACCAACTCCAGCGCCTGAGCGAGTTGACCGCGACGAGCTGAGTCGCGGCGGGATCAACTGGCCTTGACGGCGGCGACGATCTTGGTCAACGTGTCCTTCGCGTCGCCGAAGATCAGCGTCGTCTTGGGGTTGTAGAGGAGTTCGTTCTCGATGCCGGCGAAGCCCGGGCGCATCGAACGCTTCAAGAAGAGCACGTTCTCCGCGAGGTCGGCGTTGATGATCGGCATCCCGTAGATGGGCGAGCTCCGGTCGTCCTTCGCCGCCGGGTTGACCGTGTCGTTGGCGCCAACCACCAGGGCCACGTCGGCCGTCTGCAACTCGGAATTGGCCTCGTCGAGCTCCTTCAACTGCTCGTAGGGAACGTTGGCCTCGGCGAGTAGCACGTTCATGTGGCCCGGCATACGACCCGCGACCGGGTGGATCGCGTAGAACACCTCGATGCCCTTGGCCTCGAGCTCCTCGGCGAGCTCGCGCAAGACGTGCTGGGCCTGGGCCACGGCGAGACCGTAGCCCGGGATGATGGCGACGCGGCTGGCGAAGCTCAGCAGCACGCCCGCATCCTCTGGTGCGCCCGAGCGCACGGGCCGCGCGTCCGCGCCCGCACCACCGCTGGCGGTGATCACCGAACCGAACGCGGAGAACAGCACGTTCGAGAGGCTGCGCCCCATGGCCTTGCTCATCAGGCGGGTGAGCAGGATGCCCGACGCGCCCACGAGGGTACCCGCGACGATGAGCAGGTTCGAGCCGAGGGTGAATCCCGACGCGGCCACGGCGAGGCCGGTGAAGGAGTTGAGCAATGAGATGAGGACGGGCACGTCGGCGCCGCCGATGGGCAGGACGAAGGCGATGCCCAGGACGAAGGACAGGGCGAGGAGGACCCACAGCAGCGCGGTCTGCCCACTGACGAGGATGATGACGATGAGCACCAGCCCCACCGCCCCGAGGATCCCGTTGATCACCTGCTGACCCGGGTAGGTCACGGGTCGACCGGTCATCAACTCCTGCAGTTTGGCGTAGGCGATGGCCGAGCCCGAGAACGACACCGTCCCGATCAGAACGCCCAGGAGCACCTCGAGCGTCACGTAGGTCGCCGGGTGGGTCGAATGGATGTGCACGAACTCCGTGATCGACACCAGCGACGCGGCGCCACCGCCGACGCCGTTGAAGATCGCCACCAGCTGGGGCATGGCGGTCATGCGCACGTAGCGCGCCGTGGGCACCGCGATCACGACGCCGACGGCCATCGCGACCAGGATGAGCCACACGTGGTAGAGGTTGTGGCCATCGACCTGCTTGAAGAAGGTCGCGACGATGGCGATGAGCATGCCCACCGCCGCGACGCCGTTGCCCAGGCGCGCGCGCTTGGGGCTGCCGAGACCCTTCAGGGCGAGGATGAAGGTGGTCGCCGAGATCAGGTAGAGCAGGTCGATCAGTGTTCCGCGGCTCACGAGGCCACCTCATCATTCTTCGCCGCGGGCGTCTTGGGTTTGGCCTTGAACATCTCGAGCATGCGGTCGGTGACGACGAAGCCACCCACCACGTTGAGCGTGGCGAGGATCACCGCGAGGAATCCGAGCACCGTCTCCAACGTGGTGTTCGCCGATCCGAGCACGAGCATCGCACCCACCAGGATGACCCCGTGAATCGCGTTGGAGCCGCTCATCAACGGCGTGTGCAGGATGCTGGGCACCTTGGCGATGATCTCGATGCCGACGAAGATCGTCAGCATCAAGACGGTCGCGTATTGCAGCAGTGCGTTACCCATTACTCGCTCTCCTTCGAGCTAATCTCCACGCGGTCCACGCCGAGGGCCTCGGCGGTGGCCGCGTGATTCACTTGCCCGTCACGGGCCACGGTCACCCCGACGACCACCTCATCGGACCAGTCGGGAGCGAGGGTGCCCTTGGCGCCGAAGAGGGCCAGGAGCTTGAGGACGTTGTTGGCGTACATGAACGAGGCGGAGGCGCCCATCTGCGCCGGCGGGTTCGCCAGCCCCACGATGCGCACACCGTGGTGATCGACGACCTCGCCCGCGACCGTGAGCTCGCAGTTCCCGCCGCCGTCGGCGGCCATGTCGATGACGAGCGAACCCTCGCTCATCGCCTCCACCATGGCGCTCGTCAGGAGGATCGGCGCCTTGCGACCGGGCACGGCGGCCGTCGTGATGACGATGTCGGCGTTGGCGACCTCACTCAGCAGCGCCGCCTGCTGCTGAGCACGCTCCTCGTCGGTGAGCTCGCGCGCATAACCACCCGCGGCGTCCGCGGTCACGCCGAGTTTGACGAAGACGGCACCGGCTGACTCGGCCTCCTCCTTGGCGGCGGAGCGAACGTCGTAGGCGCGCACCTTCGAACCCAGCCTCTTGGCGGTCGCGATGGCCTGCAGACCCGCCACTCCCACGCCCATGACGAGCACCTTCGCGGGACGGATGGTGCCGGCCGCAGTGGTGAGCAGCGGGAAGAACCGGTCGAAATGCGAGGCACCGGCGAGCGCGGCGCGGTACCCCGACACCGTCGCCTGCGACGACAGGGCGTCCATGTACTGAGCGCGCGAGATTCGCGGCAGCAGGTCGAAGGAGAGAATCGTGATGCGTCGCTCGTTCATCGCGCGAACGACGTCGAGGGACAACAACGGCGACAGGAAGGACAGGTGCGTCGCGCCCTCGGGCAACGCGGCCACCTCCGACAACGTCGGCGGGTTCACGCGCAGATTGACGTCCCCCGCGGGCGCGTCGACGATGACCGCTCCGACCTGAGAATACGCGTCGTCGCTGAAGTGGGCCAGTGCCCCCGCACCGCGCTGAACCTCGACAGTCCAACCGTCGGCGACCAGCGTCTTGACCGCGTCAGGCGTCAAGGCGACACGCGTCTCGCCCGCGCGGGACTCTCGGTAGAGAGAAATTTTCATGTCATAGTTTTAGCAGGCACGACCTGGTCATCCCGGTGGGACTTTCGCACCTTTTCTGCTCGAATCTCCCCGCGTTGGCGATGTGACTCCTGTGGAGTAGACAGTGTCCATGGATCAGAGCTACGTGACGGTGGACTCGCGCGAGGGTCCCTGGACCCTCGCGGGCTCCGAGAAAGGGGTGAGTCGGGTCTTCATGCCCCACGAGTTCTCGCCGGTCGACTCGCCTCGAGCGTGCGCGACGCTCGAGGACGCGGCGCGCCAGCTCGAGGAGTACTTCCGTGGGGATCGTCAGGTTTTCGACGTCCTCCTCGACGAACCCCCCGCGACAACGTTCCAGCGCGAGGTGTGGGGCGCCTTGCGCTCCCTTCCCTACGGCACGACCGCCACCTACGCCGAGGTGGCCGCGCTCACGGGCCGACCTCGCGCCGCGCGCGCGGTGGGCAACGCCAATCACGCCAATCCCTGGCCCGTGCTGCTGCCCTGTCACCGCGTCGTCGCGAGCAACGGGATCGGTGGCTACGGCGGTGGTGAGCGCCTCAAGCGCTTCCTGCTCGCCCTGGAGGGTGTCGTCTACGAGTAGTCGTCGTGGCCCTCACGAGCGTCCGCGGAGAGGGTCCTCGGTGGCGCATCGACGGCGACCGGACCGTGTCGCAGCACTCGTAGAGCCACCCAGAGAAGGACCAGGGCCGAAGGGATCTCCACGAGGCCCGCGAGCACGATGCCCTGGAATAGATCACCCCGACGCGCGGTCGTCACGTCGAACCACGCGTCGACCACGAGCAGCGTGGCGCTCGCCGTGGCGAAGACGACGATGAGGCTGCTGCGCCGCCAACCCGCCCACGCCGCGCCAGCGAGCATCGCGATCTGGGCGAGGTCGAGGCCGACCCACGCGATGTCCCAGTGGTTGGCCACGTAGTGACGCGGCAGGTCGATGCCCACGAAGATGGTCCAGACCCCTTCGGCCAGCGCACCGAGAACCATCAGCCGCAGGATCGTCCAACGAACGACTTTGACGGTCTCTTCCCTCATGTCTCGACCCACTCGCGGGGGTCCCACGACGCCCGCTACCCGCGTCCAGCCTAATAACGGCGCAGACGAATTCGCATCGTCGAACCCGACTCCACCACTATGAAACGGGCCTCACCCCCGTGGCGTTGCGCGATCTCGGCCACGATCGGCAGGCCGAGACCGGTGCCCCCGGAGGCGCGCGAACGCGCCGCGTCGGTGCGTACGAAGCGCTGGAACAGCCGAGCGGAATCAGCGACGTCGACCCCGGCGCCGTCGTCGTGCACGCAGATCTCCGCCAGGGGTCCGACGTAGCGCGTCGAGAAGGCGACCTCCTCGTTGGCGAATCGCAGGGCGTTGTCGACCACGTTTCGCACGAGTCGGCGAATCATCGCGGGATCGCCCCAGACCCTCACCGGCTGCACCCCCGACGTCGAGATGCGCAGCGTGGTCATCTGGCGCACCCGGCGAGCCTCCTCGTCGAGGATGTCGTCCAGGTCCACCTCCTCGCGGCGCATCTCCTCGCGGCGTTCGTCGCTGCGCGCCAGGAAGAACAGGTCGTCCACCAATGAGTCGATGCGACGACCCTCGCGACGCACCGTCTCGGTGAACTCCTCCCAGTCCGTGTCGTCGAGGTGATTCGACGCCCGGTCCACCGTGGCGAGCAGCGTGGTGAGCGGGCTCCTGAGTTCGTGCGAGGCGTTCGAGACGAACTCCTGCTGGATCCGGGTGCTCGTCTGGAGTCGGTCCAACATCGCGTTCAGCGTGCGCGCCATGCGCGACACTTCGTCGTCCCCCCCGGTCTCGGGCACCCGCTCGGAGAGCTCGTTCGCGGCGATCGTGGCCACCCGTCGACGGATCGCCTCCACCGGTCGCAGCGTCTGACCCACCGCGAACCAGACGACGATGGCCACGATGAGTAGTAGGAGCGGGATGGCCAGGGAGAGGATGACGAGGAGGAGATGATTGGTGCGCACGATTGACTGGCCGTAGATGAAGCCGACGATGAGTCCTAGACCTCGCCCCGTGACGATGGTCTGGGCCTGGGCGAGGCTCAGCTCGCCTTGCAGATCACTCCCCTTGACCCAGGCGCGCTCCTGGACGAGGTAGCCGTTGGGCGCGTTCACGCTCGCCACCTCGTGCGAGATCACGGGGTACTTGTAGATCTCGCTGCTCGCCGCCCACACCTCATTGCCCGCGAGGTTGGTCACCTGGACGACGACGTGATCCTCGGTCTTCAACTCGAGCGGCCTCGCGCTGGCCACGATGCCCCCGGCGTCGTGGACCTGGATCTGGGCGATGGCCTGGGTGATCCGACTCGACGCCTCGGCCGTGGTCGAGTGTCGATAGAAGGCCACGATCACCGCCCCCGTCGCCACCAGGACCAGAGCGATGACGACGACGAAGATGAGGGTGAGTCGTGCCCGGATCGACAGGTTCCGGCGCGTCATTCCTCGCTCGAGAGTCCTTGGGAGATGGCGCTGGAGAACTCGTAGCCGACCCCTCGAACCGTCCGGATGCGCGACGCGGCACCCTTGACGTCGAGCTTGCGGCGCAGGTAGCCGACGTAGACCTCGACCACGTTGGGGTCGCCCTCGAAGTCCGCTCCCCACACCGCGTCGAGGATCTCCACCTTGGTGACCGTGCGGTCGGCGTTCTCCATGAGGTACTCGATCACCCGGAACTCACGCGACGTGAGCCGCGCCTCGACCCCGGCGGCCGAGACCTGACGGCTGACGGTATCGAGGACGACGTCGCCGACGACGATCTTTCGACTCTGACCGCGCTCGAATCGGCGCAGGAGGGCGTTGATCCGCGCCAGCAGGATGGACCACTCGAAGGGCTTGCGCAAGAAGTCGTCCGCGCCCAACTCCAGTCCCTCGATCTCGTCGAGGTCCCCGTTCTTCGCGGTGAGCATCAGGAGGGGGGTATGGATTCCGGCCTGTCGGATCTCGATGCACACGCTGAAGCCGTTGCGCTTGGGCAACATCAGGTCGAGCACGATGACGTCGAAGGCCTCCTCGAGCGCCGTCGTGAGTCCCGATTGGCCGTCGTGGCGTTGCTCGACGACGAATCCCTCGTCGCCGAGCAGGTCGGCGATCGCCTGAGCCAGCGCCTCGTCGTCCTCCACCACCAGCACTCGGCGCGCGACGTCGCTCATTGCAGGTAGAGGTTTCCGTTGGCCGACTCCACCACCACGAGCGGGGTCAGGCCGTGGGGCGCCGGGCCCGCCACCACTTGTCCGGTCGCGATCTGGAACTGCGATCCGTGGCAGGGGCACACCATCAACTGCGATCCGGGCGTGTAGCCGACCTGGCAACCCGCGTGCGGACAGATCGCGTCGTAGGCGACGAAGTTACCCTTGTCGAGCTGGAAGACGATCCCGGGATCGCCCGAGGAGGGGATGGTGAAGGTCGCCGCCGATCCGACGGGGACCGAACTGGCGGGTCCGAGCAACGTACCCTTGGTGCCGCCCGAGTTCGTGCCCGCGCCCGAGGGGGGCAGCGTCGTGGGCGTGGCGGCCTTCTGACCCGACACCGCGCTGGCCTCGATGTGGCCCACCGACGTCGTGAGGAACCCGGTGACCGCGGCCGCACCGGCCACGATCGCGACCGTGGACGAACCGATGACGACGGACCGTCGGTCGAAGGTCTTGAGCGCCACTGGCGTCACCTGAGGGGGGCGGGTGAGGAGGACGGGGCAGCGATCGGCGGCGCACGGCTGGTTCGAGAGCGCGCGACAGTGTCCCTTGTCGTACTTGCCACAGAAGTTCTGGACGTTCTCGAAGGGCACCGCCACCAGCGGCAGTCGCGCGATCCCCGCCTGCTCGGCCGCCCTGCGCGTGATCAGGGCGTCGAGACTCCAGCGCGACCCACCCCCCGCGATGATGAGCGGCGTCCACGCGAAGAGGAAGACGATGTCGGCGCCGGTGAAGTAGGGCGACGAGTGAAAGCTCACCGCGAGGAACAGGTTCAGACTGAGGAAGGCCCCCGCGATGGCGGCGATGCGCGTCTTGAGCCCGAGCAACGTCCCCAGGCCGATCGCCAACTCCCCCGAAGCGATCACCCACCCGAGAAGGACCGCGTGGGGGATCATCGCGTGCAACAGCGAGTGGATCGGGCTCATCCTCGCCGCGCCGATCATCTGGGCCTGGATCGACATCGGTGACTTGGCGGAGAAGAACGCGGGGTTCGACATCTTCTGCAGGCCGGCGTAGGCGAAGGTCGCCCCGAGGAAAAGCCGTAGCGGCAACAGGGCCCACTCGGCCAGGGCCCAACTCCTCGCCGTGAACCCGCCGGCCGATCGAAGCGAGGAGGAGGTCGGAGGGGGCATTCCTGGATTCTAAACTGGGTCTAAATTGTTGCGCGCCATTCGTGGCGCGTCGGTAAGGATGTCCAGGTGATCAGCGCCTCCATCATCTCGTTCGTCCTGCACGAACTCCACTCCCTCCCCGGCCTCCTGGTCTACGGCCTCGTCGTCCTTCTGGTGTTCGGCGAGGCCGCCCTCTTCGTGGGATTCGTGCTGCCGGGCGAGACCACCGTCCTCGTCGCCGGAGTCGTGGCGAGCCAGGGCAACATCAACATCGGGGTCCTGTGCATCCTCGTGGTCCTCGCCGCGGTGGTGGGGGACTCGGTGGGCTACGCCGTGGGACACCACTACGGCGACCGTCTCTTGTCGATCCGCATCCTGCAGCGACACCGCGAGGAACTCGACGCCGCGATCGCGGGAATGCAAAAACGCGGACCGGTCTACGTCTTCCTCGGCCGCTTCACCGCGTTCTTGCGCGCGGTGATGCCCGGACTCGCGGGCGTGAGTCAGATGCACTACCGACGCTTCCTGGTGGCCAACGCCTTGGGCGGATTGGTCTGGGGGATCGCCTTCAGCCTGTTCGGCTACTTCGGCGGCTCCCAGCTGCCCAAGATCGAGAAGTACTCCGGGTGGGCCTCGATCGCCCTCGTCGTCGCCCTCGTCATCAGCGTGGTGGGCGTGCACTACCTTCGCCGGGTGGCGCGTCGCCGCCGCCAGGATCCTGCGAAGCGCTAGTCGCGCAGCAGGGGTGCGGGCACGACCGGACCAGCCAGCACCCACTCGTCCCCACGCCGCGTCACGAGACCACGAGCGCTCGACAGGGGTCCACTGCCCCGGACCAATGACCTGACGTGCACCTGCGCCGCGCCCACGCCCGTCAAATCCGTCAGCTGGTCCAGAGTCACGTTGACACTGGTGGTGAAGTCGACGTCGCTCGTCGCCGCGGCGGCGCGGGCGATCCGTTCGAGATTCGCCGCGGCACTCGCTGCGTCCTCTCGCGCGCCGCGGCGCCACGGTGGACCGGCCTCATCATCGAGGAAGCCGCGCGTCATCCACTCTCGCGCGGCGAAGACACTCCAACTGTCGGCGCTCAGACCGCGGGTGAGCCAGTTCACGTAGTCCACGGCCACGGGTTCGACCCACGGCATCAGCCAGGACTCCTGGCCCAGCCACGCGGGCCACGCGGCGTCGATCGCGGCGACGTTGACGAAGAGGCCCCGGCGTCGGGCGTAGTCGATCACCTCGGCGTAACGCGCCAAGGCGGCGTCGTCACGACGTCCTCGGCGGGGCTCGAGGCGCGCCCACGATACCTCGAGCGAGACTCCCGCGAGTCCCACGTCGCTGGCGAGGTCGAGCACGGCCTCGTACTCGCGCCACAGACCCGCGGCCGCTCCGGGTCCGCGACGACGGCCCAGTGCGATCACTGGCGAATAGCAGGTGGCCGGCTGATACCGGTCATCCAGGCCGCCCTCACACGCGTAGGCGCTCAGCGAGACCAAGGTGCGCACGTGATGGGACACTCTTCAAGTTTCGCACGCGCCGACGCGTCGGGTAGCGTTTCACATATCCGCCGGACGCCGGCCCGACTCACGGATTCGAGGTACTCATGACCGAAGAGTTATTGCGTGAGCGCGAGGGGCACGTTGAGATCCTCACGATCAACCGGCCCGAAGCGCGCAACGCCATCAACCTCGCCACGGCCCAGGCCCTGAGTGCGGCACTGGACGCGTGTGCGCTCGACGACGACGTCTGGGTCGTGGTCCTCACGGCCTCTGGCGACAAGGCCTTCAGCGCCGGGATGGATCTCAAAGCCTTCGCCCGAGGCGAGTTCCCTGCCACTGACCAGGGATTCGGTGGGATCACCGAGCGCCACTTCCCCAAGCCCCTCATCTGCGCGGCGAACGGGTCGGCGTTCGCGGGGGGCTTCGAGATGCTGCTCAGTTGCGACCTCGTGGTGGCCGCTGAGCACGCCGTCTTCGGCATACCCGAGGTGCAGCGCGGACTCATCGCCGGGGCCGGCGGGCTCGTCCGACTCCCCCGCCGTATCGCGCGCGCGGTGGCCCTGGAAATGGCGTTGACCGGCGAACCCCTGTCGGCGTCTCGAGCGCTCGACGTGGGGCTGGTCAACCGCGTCGTCGCGCACGACCAGGTGCTCGCCACCGCCATGGAACTCGCCCAACGGATCTGCCAGAACGCCCCCCTGGCGGTGCGGACCTCCAAACGCGTCATGCTCGACGCCATGGAACTCGACGAGGTCGGGGCCTGGGAACTCAACAACGAGGCTTTCGCCCAGATCGCCTCGAGCCCGGACGCCCTCGAGGGGGCGATCGCCTTCGCCGAGAAGCGTCCGCCCCAGTGGCAGGGTAGGTAGCCATGATCGCCGCCCTCGCCTCTGGTTCCACCATCGTGCGTCTGAGCCTGCACGTGCTCGGCGCGAGCGTGTGGCTCGGGGGTCAGCTCGTGGTGGCCGGTCTGCTCCCGACATTGCGCTCGATGGGTGAGGACGCGCCGCGCAAGGTGGCCGCCGCCTTCGGTCGCCTGAGTTGGCCCGCCTACTGGCTCTTGGTGATCACGGGCTTCTGGAACTACGCCGCCGTCCACGGCAGCACCCAGTCCACCAGTTGGAACGTCGTCTTCATGGTGAAGATGCTCTGCGTGGTCGTCGCCGGGGTGGGGGCGCTGGCGCACACGCGCGCTCGAACCCCACAACTGCGCGGCATGTTCGCCGGGGTGGGGGCGCTCGCCACCATGGCGGCGATGGTCCTGGGCGTCGCGCTCGCGGGCTAGTGCCAGCGGTAGACGATCGCTGAGGTGATCGCCGCCGAGAGCACGACCACGGGGAACGGCGCCTTGGCGAAGAGGGCGGCGAGCGCGGCCGCGACGCCGGCCATGCGGTGGTCGAGGACGACGTGCGTCTTGACTGCCAGGGCTTGGGCCACCACCAACGCGCTGAGCAGCACCACCGGGATGAGCGAGTTGATGCGCTGGAGCCGTTCGCGCGCGAACCAGCGCGCGGGCACGAGGTAGCCGACCAGCTTGATCAGGTAACACAACGCGCTCGTGGCGATCATGACCGTCCAGGTCAGGGTGGCGCTCACGGTCGCCACCCCGCCACCACGGCCACGAGCACCGTGGCGATGATGGGCGTCCCCGCCGGAAGTAAAGGGGTTGTGACCAGGGAGAAAATGACGGCCACGCCGGCGATGACCCGTACCCGTCGGTCTCGTAGGCGCGGCCAGAGGAGTCCGAGGAACGCCGCCGGGACCGCAGCGTCCAGGCCCCAGGCCGCCGGGTTCCCTAGGGCCCTCGCCCCCACCGCCCCGAGGAGCGTGAAGAGGTTCCAGAAGATGAAGACCCCCGAACCGGTGAGCCAGAAACCGTGGCGCACCGCGGAGGGTCCGAGCGAGCTCTGGGCCAGGGCCACGTTGGTCGATTCGTCGATCGTCAGGTGTGCGGCGACGAACCGTCGCCAGCCCCGCGTCTCGAGACGTGGCGCCATCTGGAGCGAGTACAAGGCGTTTCGAACGCTGAGCAGCGAGGCCGCGACCACGGCACTGAGCCCCGCACCGCCGGCGGCCACCACGCCGACGGCGGCGAACTGACTCGCGCCGGTGAAGGCCAGTAGTGAGAAGAGCGCCGTCTGCACGACGCTGAACCCCGCGGCCACGCCGGCCGCGCCGAAGGCCACCCCGTAGGCGCCCACCGTGAGCGCGACACTGACGGCGTCGCGCCAGGTCTGGCGCGAGATGGAAAACATGGGTGCAATCTACTCAGTCGCGCGTCGAGCCGCCCTCGGGCGTGCCGGCGGTGACGGGACTACTCTGGGGGTAACGCGACAGAGGAGTCCACGTGGTTCTCGCAGCACTTGACGGAGTTGATGGCGTCATCGTCATCGTCATCCTGGCGGTCCTGATCTTCGGCGGCTCAGCGATCCCCAAGTTGGCCCGCAACCTCGGATCGGCCAAGAACGAGTTCGAGAAGGGGCTCAAGGCGTCCAAGCCCGCCGATGACGCCGACACCACGCCGCCGGCGAACAAGCCCTCCGACACCGACACCCCGAGTTGAGGTCGTCGCGCCACGATTCCTCTCGCCCTCCCGGGCCCAGTTCGATATAAGGAACTCACGAAAGTTGGCTAAGGTTTAATCGTGCCTACACCCGCCCTGTCCCCTCAGGGTGCACCGGATCGGTCGCGTCGTTGGCGTCGCGTGCGCCGAGCGGCTGCGCTCCCTGTGGCTGCCCTCGTCCTTTCTGGTTGCACCGTGCCGGGATTCGGCGCCAGCGCCGGCGTCACCGAGAGCTCGAAGTCCGCGTTCCACCTCTGGCAGGGCTTCTCCATCGGCGCGGTGATCATCGGCGCGCTCGTGGTGGTCCTGATGTTGTGGGCCATCGTTCGTTATCGGCGCAAAGGTGACCGCATCCCCGAGCAGCACCAGTACCACCTGCCCCTCGAGGTCATCTACACCGTGGTGCCGATCCTCATCGTCTTCGGCCTCTTCGCCGCCACCCTGGTGGTCGAGAACAAGGCCACCGCCAATCCCAAGACCAACGTCGTCGTCAACGTGAACGCGTTCCAGTGGGGATGGCAGTTCCTCTACCCCGGGACCAATGCCCTGGTGTACGGCCAGACCACCCAGAGCCCGATCATGGAGATCCCGGTCAACACCAACGTGCACATCAACCTGACGTCGACTGACGTCATCCACGGCTTCTACGTTCGCGCCTTCAACTTCTCGCGCTACGCGCTACCGGGCGTGGTCAATCAGTTCACGATCCGCGCGCAGAGCACGGGCACGTTCTTCGGCCAGTGCACGCAGCTCTGCGGCCTCTACCACTCGTTGATGTTCTTCCGCGTGAAGGTCGTCACGCCCACGCAGTACGCCCAGTGGCTCAGCACCTTCAACAACCCCGCCGACATCGCCAAGGCCGCGGCCGCCCTCGCGACCACGAATGCCGAACTGGCCTCGGGCGTGGCGTCGAAGACCTCATACACGAAGTTCGGGAGATAACAATGACTGACGTCCTCGATCCCCCCGTCCACGCCGAGCACCACGGCCACGAGGAGCACCACGGCCCGACGGGGATCCTGAACTGGCTGACCTCGACCGACCACAAGGTGATCGGCCTCTCCTACACGGTGACCTCGGTCATCATGATGGTGATCGGCGGGCTCTTCGCCGAGATCATCCGTGGCCAGCTCGCCACGCCCAACGGCAACCTGGTGTCCCTGGCGCAGTACAACGAGCTCTTCACGATGCACGGCTCGGTCATGATCTACCTCTTCGCCGGGCCCTTCGCCTTCGGCGCGCTCGCCAACATCATGGTCCCGATCCAGATCGGCGCACCCGACATGGCGTTCCCCCGACTGAACGCGCTCTCGTACTGGCTCTACCTCACGGGCTCCATCACCATGCTCTCGGGCTTCTTCACGGCCGGCGGCGCCGCCAACTTCGGCTGGGTCGGCTACGCGCCCCTGTCCAACAGCCTGAACACGCCCGGCGCCGGCGCGGACCTGTGGATCGGCGGACTGCTCCTCACGGGGTTCTCGGCCATCTTCACCGGCGTCAACCTGGTGGCGACCATCTTCTACCTGCGCGCGCCGGGTATGACCATGTTCCGCATGCCCATCTTCACCTGGAACATGTTGGTCACGGCGATCCTGATCCTGCTGGCCTTCCCGGTGCTGACCGCCGGCCTGGTGATGCTCTACGCCGACCGTCACTTCGGGACGCACATCTTCTCGGTCGCCGGCGGCGGGGTACCCGTCTTGTGGCAGCACATCTTCTGGTTCTGGGGGCACCCCGAGGTCTACATCCTGGCCCTGCCGTTCTTCGGCATGGTCACCGAGGTCATCGCGGTGTTCTCTCGCAAGCCGGTCTTCGGTTACAAGGGGATGATCTTCGCCACGCTCACCATCGCCGCGCTGTCGTTGGGCGTCTGGGCGCACCACATGTTCACCACCGGCGTCGTGCTCCTGCCCTTCTTCTCGATCATGAGCCTGCTCATCGCCGTGCCGACGGGGATCAAGATGTTCAACTGGATCGGCACGAT
>JAJZFO010000285.1 GCA_021805305.1 Actinomycetes bacterium
AAATGGATTAAAAATCCCTGTGGTCTCGCATAAGAATTCGCTCATCCCGGGCTTATGGCGTCGCGCGACGAACACTTACCGAAGTTCGAGAGATCGCTCCCATCGACGCCACGCGAGACGACGGCGCGACGACGCGCGCACGAGGTGGGGCGACGGCCCGGACTACTTGAGCTGGACCGTCTGACTGGCGACGAGGTTCACGCAGGAAGTGCCGACGGAGACGGTGTAGGCGCCCGAGGCGAGGAGCATGGTGCGCGCCCCGGCGAAGGTGAAGTCAGAGGTGGGCAGGTCGATCACCACGTGGCGCGTCGCGCCCGGGGCGAGTTGCACCTTCGCGAAACCGCGTAACTGCTCGGGAGGCTCGCCGGCCGCCGGCGGGTACGCCACGTAGACCTCGACCACGTCGGAGCCGGCGCGTCGCCCCGCGTTGAGGACGTCGAGGGTCACGCGCACGCCCTTCGAGGTGCGCGTCACCTGGGTGTGGGACCAGCGGTAGGTGCTGTAGCTCAGCCCGTAGCCGAAGGGGTAGGCCGCGGCGACCTGGTTCGACTGGTACCAGCGGTATCCGATGTCGTTCAGCGCTCCGAAGTTCACCACACCGTGCTGCCCGGGGAACTGCGTGACCGCCGCGGCCACGCTCGCCTGGGCCGAGGCCGGCATCGTGAGCGGCAGTCGTCCCGTCGCGTCCACCGCGCCGGTCAGCACCTGGGCGATGGCCTGGCCCCCCTGCTCTCCGGGGTACCACGCCTCGACCACGCCCTCCACCTTCGCGCGCCACGGCGTCAGGACCGGACCGCCGGTGTTGAGCACGACGACGGTGCGCGGGTTGACCGCGGCCACCGCTTCGATGAGCGCGTCCAGGTCACCCTGCAACGAGAGCGAGGGCATGTCGGCGCCCTCGGTCAAGAGGTTGCTCGCGAAGACCACGGCGACACGCGCCTTCTTCGCCGCGGACACCGCGGCGTTGATCTGGGGCTGGACGAAGTCGATGCCGAATCGCGGCGTCACCTTGGCGTCCAGGGCGAACCAGCGCGCCTGGACCGTGTAGGACTTCCCCGCCGTCAGTTGCACCGAGGTCGAGAGCGGGTAGGGGCCGTGGATGCCGCGATCGGCCATGACGGGGGCGCCGTTGAGGGTCAACCAGGTGTCGCCGATGTCCTCCATGCCGAGAACGTACGTTCCGGTCCTCTTCGCGACGAAGGTGACGTCCCAACTGCTCCAGCCCTCACCGGTCCCCGGGGTGGTCGCCGTCAGCGCGGCGGGCGTGACGGCTTTGGCGTAGTCGATGGCGATGTCTCCCTTGCCGGCCTCGCCCGGGGACGTGATCGGCACCTCCGACGGCGGGGCCTTGCCCGCGGTGATGTCCGAGGCGTTCAAGGGATCGAACTCGAGTCCCGGCAGTCCCCCCGGGGAATAGGTGATCCGCGTACGGGGCAACTGGGAACGGAGTGCGGCGAGTGGGGTACCCAACTTCGAGGCGTGCACCCCGGAGCTGCCGCCGCCGCGGGTGGTGACCGCATCGTAGGCGTCGACACCGATCACGGCCAAGGATGGGAGGTTCTGCGCCAGTGGCAGGACGTCGGCGTTGTTCTGCAACAAAACGATGCTCTGGCGCGCCGCGGCCAGGGCGACGTTCTCGTGGGCCGGCGAGGTCGCCACCGCACCCAGTCGCAGCGTACGGGGGTGGGCGCTGATGAGGCCGAAGGCGAACATCTCGGTCAGCACCGCCGTGACCGCGCGACGAAGCGCCGCGACGTGAAGACTCCTCTGAGACACCAGCGCGGAGATCTGCGCGGCGCTCGCCGGTTTGATCAGACTCATGCCGGCGTTGAAGGCCGGAGCGGGTAGTTCGACGGCGGCGTAATCACTGCGCACGAAGCCCGCGAACCCCCACGCCTTGAGGGTGGCGTAGATCGAGGGCGACGAACAGGTGTTGACGCCGTTGACGCTACCCATCGCGCACATGATCGAGGCCACGTGCGCGGTGCGCACCGCAGCGGCGAAGGGCGCGTCGTAGATCTCGGCCATCGACCGCGCACTGACCACCTGGTCGAGCCGCGCCCGCGCGTTCTCCTGGGTATAGGCACCCAGATGCTTGGCCTGCGCCATCACGCCCGTCGACTGGATACCCTCGATCGCCGCCACGCCCATGGCGCTCGCCAGGTAGGGGTCCTCGCCGTAGGTCTCGAAGGCGCGACCACTCATCGGCGAACGCACCAGATTGAGGTCGGGACCCTGCAGGACGTCGAAGCCCTTGGTCAACGCCTCTTGTCCCATGGCGCGACCCACGATCTTGGCCGTCGAGGGATTGAAGGTGGCGGCGACCGATATCTCACTGGGGAACTGCGTCACGCCGGTGAGGTTGCCCGCGACGCCGTTGGGGCCGTCGGTGAGCGTCAGCGCGGGCACGCAGAGTCTCGGCACGCCCACGTTGATGTTCTCGATGGGACCCTTGGCGCTCACCACGACGAAGTTGACGAGTTCCGAGGTGGTCATCCTCGCCGCCACCTCGCTCGCGAGCACGCTGTCCTTCACGCCGTGACTCTGGCTCTGCTGGATCCACGGGCACGACGACGCGACCGAGGACGACGAGGCTGACGCGACGATCGAGGGCAGGAGGGCGAGCGAGAGTCCGACGACACCGAGGATGGTCGTCACGACGTGCGTCCAACGCGCGCCGCGACGTCGAGTTGTCCTTGGGTCACCGCCCCGAGGACCTTGCGCGACGCCGCACGTGACCGACCTCGAGGAGGCGTACTGCCAGGGAGGAGCCGAAGTGTGCGGCACAGCATTCGAGGCTACGACCATCGGTCTCCGTGCACCCGATGACCAAGGTCATTTGGTCATCGTCGTCGGCGCTTCGAAGGAGGTTCAGGTGGCGACGAACCGCTCCCGCGCCCACTCCGCGCCCTGCCCGGTCCGAGGACGTGCCTCCGTCAGTCCAGCTCTCTCGTGACGTATTCTTCTCTGCGACAGGGGGGGGAAGAGTGAGCACACCGACGTTCCTACTCGTACACGGCGCCTGGCACGGCTCGTGGTGCTGGGAGCGACTGGGCAGTGTCCTCGACGAACGGGGAATCACGTGGGCCGCGCTCGACCTGCCGAGTTCGAACTCCGAGGACCCGCGCATCGACCTCGACGCCGACGTGCGCGCGCTGCGTCACTTCAGCGTCGAGCGCGGACCCGTGGTGCTCGTCGCCCACAGTTACGGCGGGGCCGTCGTCGCCGAGGCCACACCGAAGCTCAGTGAGCTTCGCGGGATCGTCTATCTGGCGGCACTGGTCCCACGTCTCGGCCAGAGTGCGGGTGAGGTCACGCGCGAGTACGGACGCCGCTCCCCCCTCGACGACGCCATCATCCGCGAGGATGGCCAGCTCCGACTCGATCCGGTACCGGCCTCTCTTGCCCTCTAC
>JAJZFO010000228.1 GCA_021805305.1 Actinomycetes bacterium
CGGCGACACCGACCGGTACAAGGTCATCAGCCGTGACATCGCGTACCACGGCACCACCCTGGGCGCGCTGACCATCACCTCCCTGGAGAACTACCGCCAACCCTTCGAGCCCCTGGTGCCGGGTGCGGTCAAGGTGCCCGCCGTTAACTTCTACCGAGCCGACGTCCACGCCGACGATTTCGAGGCCTTCGGCCTCTGGTCGGCCCAGCAGATCGAGGAGGCCCTACTGCGCGAGGGGCCCGAGACCGTGGCCGCGGTGTTCTTGGAGCCCGTGCAGAACGCCGGCGGCTGCTTCACACCACCCCCGGGGTACTGGCAAGAGGTGCGTCGCGTCTGTGACCGCTACGGCGTCATCCTCGTCTCCGACGAGGTGATCTGCGCCTTCGGTCGTCTCGGCACCTGGTTCGGGGGACAGAAGTACGACTACGTCCCCGACATCATCACCTGCGCCAAGGGCATCACGGCGGGCTACGCCCCCCTGGGAGCGATGATCGTCTCGGACCGTTTAGCCGAACCTTTCCACAACGGCGACGTGGCCTTTCAGCACGGTTTCACCTGGGCGGGTCACCCCCTCTCGACCACGCTGGCGCTCACCAGTATCGGCATCATCGAACGAGAGAACATCCTCGGGAACGTGACGGCGAACGAGGACTACTTCCGTCAAAGTCTGAACGATCTGAAGGACCTCCCCATCGTGGGCGACGTGCGCGGCACCGGGTACTTCTGGGGGGTGGAGTTGGTCAAGGACCAACAGACCAAGGAGACGTGGCGCGGTGAAGAGGCCGAGCGACTCCTGCGCGGTTTCGTCTCGCCCGAGATGTTCCGACGCGGCCTGATCTGTCGCTCCGACGACCGGGGTGACCCCGTGGTGCAGTTGGCGCCCCCGCTCATCTCCACGCGCGAGGACATCGACTTCATGGTCGGCACCCTGCGCGAGGTGTTCACCGAAGCGGTACGCCGCCACCTCTAAGCCCCGCGGCCGCGCGCGGCGGCGCCTCAGCGCAGGATGTTGACCGCGCGCGCGGCGACCACCGCGATCGTGACGAACGAGACCATGGATTCGCTGACGAAGAGGACCTTCATCCGTCGCGAGAGCGGCATGGCGTCGGCCGGCGCGAAACTGGTGCCGTTGGCGAATGACGTATAGAGGTAGTCCGTGAACCGGGGCTCCCAGTCTTCGGGGGCCAACCGCGGGTTCTCGAGTTGGGGGAACTGCAGGTCGTACACGTCCTTGTGGCCCGCGGCCCGACGCGTGGGGCCGCCGCGATCGACCTCCCAGAACCAGACTCCGTACACGATGACGTTGGTCAACCACACCGAGACCGCCGAGTAGATCAGTGCGCGCCCCTGCGACACCGACGTGTCCAGCAGGCGTTGGATGAGCAGGACCATCGACGTCACGTTGGCGATCGTGATGAGGCCAATGAGCGCGAGGGTCACCTGGCGTACGCGCGGTGATTCATCCGGGTGGCGGTGGCGGCGCAGGGACAGGGGGACGAGGGCCAACACGATCAGCGCGGGAATCAGCCACCGCGGTCCGATCACCAAGCGATGGGGCAGCACCACGTAGAGACCGACGCAGGTCAGTAACGCCAACGACGCCGGCCAGCGAGGTTCGGCGTGCACGTTCACGTCCTCAACCTAGTTTCGACGGCGTCACGAGAGCGATCAGCGTCGCGGGCAGGACCAGGGTTCCCAGCACCCGGCTCGTGGCGAGTTGACCCAGCAGGGGGCCCGCGGGGACGGTGGCGCGGGCGGGCGGGGGGGCGCTGACCACCAGCGAGGGGTGATAGGACAGGACTTGCAGGCTCACCGTCGTGGCGTCGGACTTCGACGTCATACGCGCCCACAGCGCCGTGAGCTCGCCGTGGGCACCCGCGGTGACCACCACGTCGAGGGTGCCCGCGGAGGTCGGCGCGCCAGGGGCGGTGACGCTCGCGAGACGGACGGGCCGACGTCGCACCTCGTAGGTCGTGACGTCGCCGTGACGGGCGATCGTCGCGTGGGCTAACAGCGTCGCGAGGGCCCGGCGCGGTGCGACCACGATCGGCGCGAGACCCCTCACGGAGGGCCAGCGCACGGGCTGCACGTACCACACGGGGCCCGCGGCGTCGGCCAGATTCGGCGAGGTGAGGAAGAGTCGATCGCCCACTTCGCGTACGTCGATCTCGGTGGCGGCCGTGAGGACGGGCACCGCCAACGTCGCGCGCAGGGCACCGGTGACCAGGTCGAGCCACACGGTGCCCGACGTGCGCCGTAGGCCCGTCGTCGACACGGTCAGGGTGAATTCGACTGACGCGGGCGCGTGACCGTGGAGCACCAGCGGGTCACCGCGCGAGGTCGTCCCCGAGTTGGCCCAGGTCAACGCCGCGAGGAGCACCACGAGCGCGACCACCAGGGCGGCGGAGACCCGGTGCGTTAATGCCACGCGCACACCCTAACGGTCCGACCTACGTCGGAGAACCCCCTCAGTCGAGGGGCTCGGCGAGCAGTTCGAGCAGGAGGCCGTGGGCGATGTTGCGACCACTCGCGATGAAGCCGACGCGCGAATCCGCGTCATCCACCAACGAACGCACGATGGCGGCGTAGGGCGTGGCGGCCGACCCTTCGAGCACGAGACCATTGGTCTCGGCGGCCTCGCGCACCCCCTGGCGAATGGCGTGTTCGGGCACCAGTACGAGCGGTACGTGGTGCGCGGAGACCAGTTCGTTGGTCACCGCACCGTCGTCGCCGCCGCCGGCGAGACCGTCGGCGATCGTGGGTCGGTGACGCACCTCGTCCATCTTGGCGCCCCGCAGGACGTGGTACATCGCCGCGCTCGCCTCGGGCTGCACCCCGGTGACGCGCACGTCCTCGCGACCGTGGTGGGCGCGGGCCAGCAAGACCCCCGACACCAAACCGCCCCCACCGACGGGGACGACGACGTGCTCGATCTCGGGGGCTTGGATCAGCATCTCGGCGAAGACGGTCGCCTGACCCGCGATCACGTCGGTGTCGTTAAAGGGCGAGATGTAGCGAATGGAGCGTTGCGCGGCGAGCTCTTGGGCGTGGGCCTGGGCCTCGTCGTAGGACGAACCGAATTGAATGAGTTCAATCTCGTAATTTCGCAGCTTCTTCACCTTGGCCGCCGAGGCGTTCGCGGGCACCACCACGGTCGCGGGTACGCGTAGGGTGTTCGACGCGTGCGCGATCCCCAGCCCGTGATTGCCGGCTGACGACGTGATGACCGCCCCGTGGGGGTCGTCGCGGTGGGCCGCGTCGATGGCCGCCAACGCCCCGCGGATCTTGAAGGAACCAGTGATCTGGAGGCTCTCCAGCTTGGCCAGGACGGAGCGTCCGCGCAATCGCAACGTCACGGTGGGGGTGGGCTCGAGGTGGTCCGCGATGACCCGGGCTGCGGCCTCTAATTGC
>JAJZFO010000231.1 GCA_021805305.1 Actinomycetes bacterium
GACGACTGCGCGTTGGAGATTGATCATGTGGGGTATGTGCGCGACCGCCAGCAGCGGCGTGAGCACTATCTCCAAGATGACCATCAGCACCGTGGGGACCGTGCGAGAACCCATGAGTGACGCCAGGCCCAGGCCGACGATGAATCCGACCGCCGCCTCGAGTTCGAGCCAGAGACCCGACTGCCACATGAGCCGAAGTGGCGGTGTCAAGAACGTCTGGGAGTAGGTCTGGTAGTTCTCATTGGCCACCGTCGCGGCCAGTGCCTTGAGTTGGGCGGGCGTCCCCTTCTTCAAGGTCGTGCCGCCCTTGGTGATGATCACTCCTGTACCGGCGCCCGCGAAGGGGCCACACGGGGGAATGAAGGTGGCGTTGCCGCGATACGGGAACTGACAGTCCACCGTCTGGTAGTTCTCCTCGGCCCACGTGACGAACTGGGTGTGGCTGAGTCCCGAGGGGACGGTGACCCCCTGGTAGGAGAGCTTGGTGGGAGCGGCGAACACGCACACCGCACACACCATGACGACGCCGGCGGCCATGATGGGCACGATGATCGCGAGGCCCGCTGGGATCCTCGCCAGGTAGAGGGCGATGCGCGAACGTCCGGTGACGACGCTGTGGCGGAACACGCCCTCGTTGAGGTCCGCCGCACCGGCCGTGGCGCCCAACGTAGCGGCCATGATGAAGCCAAAGATGAACATCACGCCGGCCACCAGGTTGGAGAACACCTCGTAGCCTCCGGCGGGGCCGTAGGACCTCGGTGCCACGGCGTGCGAGATCAGGCGGATGGCGAGGTAGACGGCGGGCAGGCCGATGTCCACCGCCACGAGGGCGATCATGAGTCCGCGCCGCTTGCGAAGTTCCATGATGCGCGTTGTGATCATCGGCCAGGTGGGCAAGGGACTGCCGCGGTGGTCGTCGGGGAAGGAGGAGAGCCCAGCGAACAGCTGATCGGTGGTGGCGGGTGTCGTCATTGGGTGTCTCCTAGTCGGCTGGTGACCTCGAGGAACCACGCCTCGAGGGTCGCACGGTTCTCCTGCAAGCGGTAGACCGAGACGCCGCTGGTGACCAGGATCCGGTTCACCTCCGCCACGACGTCACGCGGTGTCCCCGCCGGCAGGCTGACGTGGAGGCAGTCCTCGAGGACCGTGACGGTGGCGCCGAAGGAGTTGTCGGCGAGCAGCGACTGCGCCGTGGCGGGGGCGTCGCAGTCGATCTCGACCTCCAGACTCGAGCCGGCGAGGAGCTCGTTGATCGGGCCCTGTCGGATGATGCGGCCCTGGTCCACGATCGCCACCGCGTCGCACGTGCGCTCGATCTCGTCGAGTAGGTGCGAGGAGAGCACGACGGTGCGACCCTCGGCGACCAGCGACAGGATCATCTCGCGCATGTCAGCCATTCCCGCGGGGTCGAGGCCGTTCATCGGTTCGTCGAGGATCAGCAGATGCGGGTCACCGAGCAGACACGCGGCGACGCCGAGGCGCTGACGCATGCCCATCGAGTACTTCGACACCTTGTCGTTGGCGCGGTGCAGGATCCCGACTCGATCGAGAGCGGACTCTATCCTCGCCGTCGCGGCCGGCTCGCGGGCGGCCGCGAGGATCTGTAGGTTCTGACGCCCGGTGAGGTGTTGATGGAAGCGCGGCTCGTCGACGATCGCGCCCACTCGCGCGAGGGCGACGTCGCGGTGGGCGGGGACGCTATGGCCGAGCAGCTTCATGGTGCCCGCGTCAGCGTGGGTGAGTCCCAGCAGGACCCGAATGAGGGTCGTCTTGCCCGCGCCGTTGGGTCCGAGGTATCCGAAGGCGCAGCCGCGCGGGACGACGAGGTCGACACCGTTGACGGCAGTACGACCACCGAATCGCTTGGTCAGCCCGTGGGTCTCCACGGCGAGCGAGTCATCGGTGCCCCTGGGGGGAGCGACCTCACTCAGGACGTCGGTCATAGCGCCAGCCTCTCAGTCGTGGTCGAGAACTACGCCCACGCTAGGTAGCGTGGCCGAACGCTTCCATAGGGGAAAACCCTGACGTCATCCGAGGGGCCCCTGCGACGTCGCGCGCGACACCTCACGAGATCCTGGCACCACTTCGGTAGCGACGAGCCAGGACGCGGCGTTCCTTCCCGCCGCGGCGCTCTATCCCGCCGCGGCGGTGAGGACCGCGGTGCGCGCGTCGCCCGTGGCGTCGAGGACGAGCGACAATCTCATGGCGCCCACCATTCGCAGCATCCCGTCACCCACGTGGTGGGCCACGACCCGGTCGATGGCGTTCTCCTTCAAGAAGCGCGCCACGCGGGCGTGGTGGCGGGCGGGGGATCCCTCGTCGTGGAGGCGGTCCCAGGAGACCTCGATCTCACGCCAGTCGTCGACCTCGCCATCGACCACGCGAGCCACGGCGATGCGCCGCGCGCGACCCCAACGCGGGTCGACATCGCCCTCGTCGGTGACGGGCACGCAGAGAATCATGGGGTCAGGCTAGTGAGAGCCGGGGGTCTGGGGCCGCTTTGGGCGAGGACCGAAGTCACAAGTGCTCACCCTCGGTGATCGACTCTGCGGCCAAGTAGATGGAACACCCGACTCATCTGTCGATACGGGTCACGGCGACTGGCCTCGAGCTCGACGCGCGCGGTGGACTCGAGCTGATCGGTGTCCGTGGGATCGAGTTCCGCCCCGGCGAACTCGAGCCAGTCCACGAACAGCCACACCCCGTACCAACCCAGTGGCTCCACCCCTTCGCGTCGCATCAACTCGCTGAGTCCCTCGACGGTGTCGGCGCGACTCGCGACGCCGAGGACGCCCGTCTCGACGCGCGCGTCGAAGGCCTTGAGTGCGTCGTCCCATCGCCGTTGCATCGCCGGGCGCAAGGCCATCGTGGCGGCGTTGGCGGTCATGACCGAGACGACGCCACCGTCGCTCGCGCAGCGGCAGAGTTGCGTCATCAGCGTTTCGGGGCGCGCCAGATAGCCCAGTACGCCGTGGCAGAGGACGGCGTCGTAACGGCGGCCCTCGACGACCTCCGACGCCGACTCGCCGTCGCCCTGCAACAGGGTGACGCGTCCTTGCGCCTCGAGGGCCAGGCGGTCCAGCCGCTCTCGCGCCTTGTCCAACATGGCCGGCGAGGAGTCGAGGAGCGTGACGTCGTATCCGAGGCTGGCCAGGGGAAAAGACTGATTGCCCGCACCACCGCCCACATCGAGCACGGTGGCCGGCGCAGCCGGGAGATGCTCGAGGAGGTGGCGGTGCAACACGTAGGTGCGCACGTAGCCCTTCACGGTGGCGTAGGACTCGTCGACGAAGAGATTGGCCAGAGCATTCCACGTGTCATCGCTCACCACACCAACGTAGTGGTGAACTCTCCGTTGGCGGGGAAACCCGGGGCGCGAGGGGACCACTTGGGGGTTTGGCCCTATGGTGG